>NZ_CAXTBM010000035.1:0-63536 GCF_964242765.1 uncultured Hymenobacter sp. | reverse complement strand
CGGATTGCCCGGCTTCTCGGCGGTGCAGGAGCAGCTTAAGAAAGTGGGCACCCAGCTCCAAATCATTCCTTACTCGGTGGGCAAATCGTTCGGCGAAGACAAGCTGATGGGTCCGAAAGAGTGGCTCGACAACCCCAAGCTGGCCGTGGGCAAAACCATTGCCTGCTACCTGCGCGACGGTGACCAGAACATTGCCCTGAAATGGTGCGCCGACAACGGCCTCAAAGTCAACCCCGACGAAACCACCTACGACCCCGAAGCCGTGAACTTCATGTCGGCTTCTGACTTCCTGGTAGCCGCCGAAAAGTACATCATCGGCAAGCCCGAACAACGCACCAAAGTGGTAAACGGCAAAAACACCGGCGTAAAAATCGACGTGGTAGCCGACGCCGTAGCCACCTGGACGCCCGGCGACGTGAACATTGCCAAGCAAAAAGGCGGCCTGGTGAGCATCGTGTCCACCAAAGACTACTCCAACCAGATGCCCAACATTATGGCAACCACCAAGCGCTGGTACGACGCCCACCAGAAGGAAGTGGCCGGCCTGATGACCGCCTTCGCCGTGGCCGGCGACCAAGTGAAGTCGCACCCCGAAGCGCTGAAGCGGGCCGCTGATATTTCGGCCGACGTGTACGGTGATAAAGACAAGAACGGCGCTTACTGGCTGAAGTACTATAAGGGCGTGAGCGAAGCCGACCGCACCGGCGAAGTGGTGGAACTCGGGGGCAGCAAAGCCTTCAACTTCGCCGACAACCTGGCCTTATTCGGCCTCGAAGAAGGTGGCACCAACATCTACGCCTCCGTCTACAAAACCTTCGGCGACGTGCAAAGCAAGCTTTACCCCAAGGAGTTGCCCAGCTACGTGCCCCTCGACCAGATGCTGGACCTGAGCTTGCTGAAGAACATGCAAACTCAGTACAAAGGCAAAGCCGTGGCCCCCGCCGACCAGCAGAAGTTTGCCGCCGACGATGAAATCCGCCGCAACGTGAGCAAGCGGGCCTGGAACATCGAGTTCAACACCGGCCAAAGCTCCTTCACCCCCGCCGCCGAACAGCAGCTCAACCAGCTTTTCGACGACCTAGTAGTAGCCGGCAACCTGAAAGTAGCCGTCCACGGCCACACCGACAACGTCGGCGACCCGCAAAAGAACCAGCAACTCTCCGAAGACCGCGCCATGGCCGTGCGTGAGTGGCTGCAACAGAAAAGCACCAGCGCCTTCCCCGAAGGCCGGGTGCAAGTCTACGCCCACGGCGCCACCGAGCCGGTCGAAAGCAACGCCACCCCCACGGGCAAAGCCAAAAACCGTCGGGTAGAAGTGGTCCTCGGTAACTAACCTACTACAAAGTAGCCCGTCATGCTGAGCATGTGGTGCATCAAGCCAGGGACCGAAGCATCTCGCGTGCTGACGTTGTACGGATGCCGATGCCAAAGTAACCGTCCTGCTGAGCTTGTCGAAGCATCTCTACCGCCAAACTATTCCTGACGTGAGAACGAAGCGGTAGAGATGCTTCGACAAGCTCAGCAGGACGGTCTTATTTCCTTTTTACTCCTTAGTCATGAAAAATCTATTCATTCCAAATGCCCAGCCGCGCCAGTCGGTTTTCCTGACCATGGTGGCTTGCCAGGCGCTGGTGCTGTTGGTGCTGTGGCTGCTGTACCCGCTCAAGCTGTTCCCAACGCTCGGCGAGGTGCTGGCCGCTTTTCAGGATCTGGTGCGCACGCAGGGCTTGATTCAGGAGTTGTGGGCCAGCTTGGTCACTGCTATTCAGGCGGTGGCCGTGGCAACGGTGCTGGCCCTGTTCATCTCTTACCTCACGGCGCTGCCGTTCTTTCGGCCCCTAGCCTACGCTGCCACCAAACTGCGCTACCTCACCCTCACGGGCCTCACGTTCTTCATGGCTCTCATGCTTAGCTCCGGCCACCAAGTGAAGCTGTCGGTGCTGGTTTTCGGGGCCACGGTGTACTTCGTGACGGGCATGACCAGCGTGATTCTGACCACCACGCAAGAGGAAATGGACCACGCCCGCACCCTCGGCATGAGCGAATGGCGCAGCTTTTTCGAGGTGATTGTACTCGGCAAGCTCGATGATATGCTGGAAGTGGTCCGCCAGAATTTCGCCATCATCTGGACCATGATTACGCTGGTCGAGACGCTCTACCAGTCGGAAGGCGGCATTGGGCTCCTGCTCTACAAGCAAAACCGCTACCTGCACCTGGCCGGCGTCGTGTCCATTCAGCTGGTTATCCTGGCCGTGGGCGCGTTGCAAGACTACCTGTTCGTGCTCCTGCGCCGCGTGTTCTTCCCCTACTCCCAGCTGACCACGGCGCGCTAAAAGGGCCTCACCCCCTAGCCCCCTCTCCGAAAAGGAGAGGAACTAGCTGCTAGTTCTCAAATCGAATCTTCTAAACAGTCAAACCTCAAACTAGCTCTAGAAACTGGCAGCTAGTTCCCCCTCTCCTTTTCGGAGAGGAGGCTAGGGGGTGAGGCGCCCAACAGAACGATATGACTCCCCAACCCTATAATTACAAAGAACCCGTCCTCACGCTGCAAGGCATATCGATGACGTTCAACGGAGAAGTTATTCTGCGCGACATCAATGCGCAGGTCCTCGACGTGACCCGGCCGGGCCTGAACCAGGGGCAGGTCGTGGGGTTTTACGGCCGCTCCGGCATCGGCAAATCGGTGCTGTGCCGCATCATGGCCGGGTTGCTGGCCCCGAGTAGCGGTACCGTGCAAGTGGGCATCAATCAGTTGCCGGTACTGCCGGGCATGGTGGGCCTCGTGCAGCAGCGCTACCCACTATTCGACCACCGCACCCTCCACGACAACCTGCTGGTGGCCGCCCTCCGCAAACACGCTCCCGACGAAGCGCAGCGCCAAGTAACCTCCTATCTGGAACGGTTTTGCCTCACGCCGCACCGCAAGAAGTACCCAGCACACCTCTCGGGCGGCCAGCGCCAGCGCGCCGCCATTGCCCAACAATTGCTCTGCTCCGAACACCTTATCCTGCTCGACGAGCCCTTTTCCGGCCTCGACGTGGCCATGATCGACGAGGTCAAAAAGATCATCCTCGAAGTCACGACCATGGACGAGCTCAACACCGTCGTCATCGTCTCCCACGACATTGCCACCACCACCGCCCTCGCCGACCGGCTGTGGCTGCTCGGCTACGAACGAGACGCCGCCGGCCAGCTCGTCCCCGGCGCCACCATCACCCAACAGCACCAATACAACCTCGCCGAAATGGGCCTGGCCTGGCACCAGAACGTAGAAGCCGAACCCGAATTCGCGCAGTTCGTGGAGGAAATCAAGGGCGAGATTCGGGGGAGTGTGTAGCTTGTATAGAACGATGTAGAGACGCGACACTTCGCGTCTCCCCGTTGAACGATTGGCAAAGAACGAGTACCTTGATTACTAGCAATTACTACTATCTATCGTTCAACGGGAGACGCGAAGTGTCGCGTCTCTACATCGTTCTATACTTTATGGATAATCTTTATCAGGATCAATACCGTGTAGCTTCTACCCGACTACTAGGTTATGACTATGGTCAGAATGGAGCATACTTTGTGACCATTTGCACCAAGAATCGCCAACCTTACTTTGGTTCAATAGAAGTACCCGCAGGTAATTGGGATAATGCTTTTCTTAAGCTTACGTCATTAGGAGAAAAAGCAGCAGAATGTTGGGATGCTATTCCACAATTCGCGCCATTCGTCCGGCTCGATGCCTTTGTGCTTATGCCCGACCATTTGCATGGGGTGATATTGATTGACAAATCAGAATCCGCAAATGAGACACTTTCTCAGATATTCGAGAACCGCTTTGGGCCGCAGTCCGGCAATCTACCCTCAATGCTTCGCGGTTTTAAATCGGCAGTAACAACCTTTGCCCGACATCACCATCTAGAATTTCAGTGGCAAGCTCGGTTTCATGACCGAGTTGTGCGCAGTGAAATTGAGTTAAACAAGATTCGCAATTACATCATTACAAACCCCAGCCGGTGGGGAAAAGAATATGAAAACGGCGAAGGTCTTTACCGCTGAACGATGTAGAGACGCGACACTTCGCGTCTCGTCGTTGCTGAGGTTGTTTATTCAAACTGACCAAACGGCGCGGACGCCGAGACGCGAAGTGTCGCGTCTCTACATGGTGCCTACTTTTACTGCGGTATCACCCTCTCTTACATATGCCCTCCGGAACCCTACTCCTCATTGACGACGAACCGCGCTTGCGCCAACTATTGGCGCGGGTGCTGGAGCTGGAAGGCTACACGATTCTACAAGCGCCGGACGCTCGGCGCGGCCTGGAACTGCTGGAACAGCACGCCGCCGAAGTGCTGGTGGTGGTGTCCGACGTGAAGCTGCCCGATGCCAACGGCGTGGAGCTGCTGCCCCGCCTCAAGGTGAAAGCGCCGGATTGCGAAATCATTCTGCTCACCGCTTTCGGCACCATTCCCGATGGCGTGAAGGCCATGAAGCAAGGCGCCTTCGACTACCTCACCAAAGGCGACTTCGAGCAGCAGTTGGTAGTAGTAGTGGACCGCGCCGCCGAAAAATCCCGTCTGCGCCGCCGGGTGGCGGAGTTGGAACGCAAAATGGGCCAGCGGCACAGCTTCAGCTCCATGATTGGCTCGTCGGGGGCGCTGCGGCGGGCGCAGAGCCTCGGCGAGCAGGTGGCCGTGACGGATAGCACGGTGCTACTGGAAGGGCCTACGGGTTCGGGCAAGGAATTGTTTGCGCAAGCCATACACGAGGCGAGTCCGCGCAAGTCGAAGTCGTTTGTGGCGGTGAACTGTAGCGCCTTTCCGCGGGAGCTGCTGGAATCGGAGCTGTTTGGGTACAAGAAAGGTGCCTTTACGGGGGCGCTGGCCGATAAGAAAGGCTTGCTGGAAGAAGCCAATGGCGGTACCTTGTTTCTCGATGAAATCGGGGAGCTGGAGCTGAACGTGCAAGCCAAGTTCCTGCGGGTGCTGGAGTTGCAGCAGTTCACCAAGCTCGGCGACACCAAACCCACCAACGTGAACGTGCGCCTGGTAGCGGCCACTAACCGCAACCTCAAGCAGGAAGCCGCCGAAAGCCGTTTCCGTCCCGATTTGTACTACCGGCTGTCGGTGTTCACCATCAACGTGCCGCCGCTCAAAGACCGGCCCACCGACGTACCCGCCCTGGCCGACTACTTCCTGCAATACTTCGCCGCCAAGCTCTGCAAGCGCCTCCCCGGCCTCGATGCCGAGTGCCTGCGCCTGCTCCAGCAATACCCCTGGCCTGGCAATGTGCGGGAGCTAAAAAACGTGCTGGAACGCGCCGCCATCCTCGCCCCCGCCGACCAGCCCCTGGCCGCCGGCTACCTCCCCGACGAGTTCCACACCCCGGCCGCCCCGCTCAGCCTCACCGATGCCAACCCCGACGACAACAGCCTCCGCACCATGGAAGCTCGCCATATCCAACTCCTGCTCCACCGAGTGCAAGGCAACAAAACCGAAGCCGCCCGCCAGCTCGGCATTGGCCTCACCACGCTCTATCGCAAAGTGCAGGAGTACGGTTTGTAACACCAACTTTCAGCTGGTGACTTCGGTGTAGCGCGAAGCCTTTGCTTCGCGTATCGTTGCTGAGATTGAGCAACACTATTGCTGGTCGTTTAACGATACGCGAAGCAAAAGCTTCGCGCTACAGCCTCTATCATTATGCAACAGAGCCGCTTGGTAGATACTCGCTCAGCTGGTCACCAACTAAAAGTTGGTGTTACTTTTTATTCCCATGACCTTAAAAACTAAAATCCGCCTCAGCATCCTGACCATGTTGGTGTTGCTGCTGGCGTTGGGTGGGTACGCGTTTCAAACGATTCAGCGGCTGGAAGGCGGGGCGCGTGGGGTTCAGCAGGCCAATTTCTACTCGGTGGAATACGGGCTACAAATGCTGCGGGCCGTGGAACAGTTGGAACAACAGCCCGCGGCCGCTGCGCCGCTAGAGCAGTTTCGGCGGGCCCTGACTCGCGAGGCGGCCAACATCACCGAGCCCGGCGAGTTGGCGCTGGTCGATACGCTCACCCAACATCTTGCTGATTATCAGACTTTGGTTGATGAGCAGGCGCCGCTGGGACAACAGCAACTGAAACTGCGTCAGCTGCAAATGGAAATTCACCGCGTTATTGACTTGAATACCAGTTCCTTCAATGCCAAAACCCAGGTAGCCACCACCAATGCCACCCGCGCCCGGCAGATAGTCTTGATTTTTATTAGTTTGAGCGCCGCCGTTGGTCTGGTGCTGGTGGTGCGGCTGCCGCGGGAAGTGTTGCGCCCCCTGCGCCGCCTCACCGCCGACGTAGAGGATGTGGCCAGCCCCGGCCCGACCAACCAAGTGCCCATCGCCAAAAACGACGAAGTCGGGGCCGTGGCCCTGGCTTTGAACCGGGCTTTCGGCTACATGCAAGACCAGCGCAGCGCCACCCGCGTGGCCCTGGCCACCGAGCGCAACCGCCTGGAAAGCCTGGTCGAGCACCTCGACGAAGGGTTGCTCCTGCTTGATGAAAGCAACTGCGTGCTGCTCGCCAACCCCACCGCCCGCCGCCTGCTCGACCGCCCCGCCGCCGATTTAGTTGGCCGCAAGGCCGAAGACCTCAGCCGCGAATCCGAACTGCTGCACACGCTGTTTCGGCCGCTGCTGGAACCGCCCGCTCAGCCCGCCGATGGCAGTGCGCAGCCGCCGCTGCTCACATTCCGGCAGCATGGCGAGGACGTGTACTATCGGCTCACGGCCAGCCACATCGTGTCGTTCAACAAGGAACTGCGGCAAACCGAGTTTGCGGGGCACATTTTGTCGTTGCGCAACGTGTCGGAATTCAAGAAGCTGGACGAAATCAAATCCAACTTCCTGGCCACCGTATCGCACGAGTTGAAAACGCCGCTGGCCAGCATCAACCTGAGCCTCATGCTGCTGCAAGACGAGCGCACCGACCCTGAGGAGCGTTTGCGCATCGCCGACGGCATCCGGGAGGAAACCACCCGCTTGCTGGGCATGGTGGGCCAGCTCATCGACGTTTCGCGGCTGGATGCGGGGGCCGGTATCAAGCTTGATGTGCGCTCGGTGGCGCTGGCCGACGTGGTGGAATATGCCGTGGACACGGTGCAGCCGCAGCTTCAGGACAAGGAGTTGTGTTTGGAAACCAACCTGCCCCCCACCCTGCCCGCCGTCCGCGCCGACCTCGAAAAAACTACGTGGGTGCCCATCAACCCGCTCGCCAACGCCATCCGCTACTCGCCGCGCGGCGCCCGCCTCACGGTGCACGCCACCCGCCTGCCCGACCACCAGTTGCAAGTAAGTGTGCAGGACTACGGCCCCGGCATCCCGCCCGAGTATCACGAGCGGATCTTCCAGCGCTTCGCCGAAGTGCCTAATCCTGCGGGCCACAAAGGCGGCTCCGGCCTCGGCCTGAGCATTTCCCGCGAGTTCATTCACACCCAAGGCGGTCGGCTATGGGTGGAAAGTGTTCCTGGTGCAGGCAGCCGCTTCCTGTTCACTTTGCCGGAAGCAGGGTAACAGGAGCTTAAGAGAAACGCCCTGCTTGGTCCAACATCCGCTTACCGAGGTTGCAGCAAAACCAACCGACAAGCTAGATCTGGCCTGGCGCTTTCTTAGCTATCCTCCGGTAGCTGGCGCTGGAAGTGCATTTGCAGAATGGTATCGACCTTTTCTTTGGTTAGGGGCTTGTTGACCAGGCCGGCAATGGGCAACTCCTGTACACGCTCCAGGTCGCGAGAGTGCAGAGAGGTCGTGAGCATCACCACCACAATAGATTGTTGTTGAGCGCGGGGCAGTTGGAGGTACTCTTCCAAAAACTCGATGCCATTCATGACGGGCATGTTCACGTCGAGCAGGATAAGCGAGGGACAACGCGCCCCGGGGCGCGTGCAACACTGGTCGAGAGTGGCCAGGGCTTCCCGGCCGTTTTGGGCTACAAACAACTGTTCTGAAACACCTAAACTTTTCAGCAATAGCTCGTTAAGAAAATTAGTTGTCGAGTCATCATCAACCAAAAGAATACTAGGAAGCTTATCCATATAAAAACAACTACACCACCCTATAACAGCTACCACCCAACCACCTACCATGTCCGGTAAGATACTCGACAGTATACGCAATTAGCGGGGAAAAGAAATGGTAAAGGTTGAGCCAACGCCCAGCTGACTTTCCACCTGAATGTGCCCGCCCCCATTCTCGACCATGCGCTTAACCATGTACAACCCAATACCGGTGCCTTCTACATGGTCGTGGAGGCGCTGAAACATGCCAAAAAGCCGCGCCTGTTGGGGAGCTGTAAGGCCAAGGCCGTTGTCTTGCACGCTAAGCTCGGCATGGCTGTCGGTTTGTTGGCAGCGCAGGCGCACGTGCGGCACCCGGTCGGGGTGGCGGTACTTGAGGGCGTTGCTGAGCAGGTTATACACCACCGAACGCAGATTTTTCTGGGAAAAAGAAATGGTGGGGCAGTGGGCTACGTCCACGTCTAGCCGGGCCTGGGTGGACTTTAGCAGCGGCGCCAGATCCAGGCACACTTCCTCTACTACGGCGGCTAGGTTCACGGCTTGGCTGGGCTGCACATGCTCTTTTTGCAGCTTCGTGACGTCGGTTAGGTGGTCGATGGTTTTCTGGAACCGCTCCACCGCTCCTTGCATCATTTGCAGAATGGTCAGCACCTGCGTGTCAGTGGCACTGGCTTCGGGCAGTTGCTGCGTGAGGGCATGCAGTAGCCCTTCGATGTTGGCAATGGGAGCCCGCAGGTCGTGCGAGGCGGTATAAATGAAGTTGTCGAGGTCGACGTTGGTGCGGATTAGCTGCTGGTTGGCGGTGCCGAGCTCCACGTTGGTGCCTTGCAACTCTTCGTTGATCGTGGCCAGTTCTTCGTTCAGTTCCTGTACCTGCACTTGGCTCTGCTCCACTTGCTGGCGGGTCAGCACCTGCTCGGTTACGTCGGAGGCTACCACGGCTACGCTGATGATGTTGCCTTGCCCGTCGCGCAGGGGCTCGTAGGCGAAGTTGAAATATTTAATTTCCTCGGACCCATTTGGCCTTGTCTGAATCTGGACCGGCACTTCCTGAGCTACCTCCCCACGGCCCATCTGGCGCACCTTATCCAGCACCGCCTGAAAGCCCTGGTCGTTAGCTTCCGGCACGGCCTTGAACAGCGGCCGGCCCACTAGCTGCGCCGAAGCCCGGCCCACTATGCGGCATAGAGCTGGATTGGCCACTTCCACTAGGTACTCGGAGCCCTGAAAGACGCCGATGGCCACCGGCGCCTGTTCGAACATGGCCCGTAGCTGCGCCTGCTGCGCCTCGCGCTGCTGCCGGGCCCACACCTGCTCCGTCACGTCGTAGGCAAAAACCGAAACCCCCACAATTAGTCCGTTTTCGCGGTAGGCCTGGTAGTTGAAATTAAAATAGGAATCCTTGGCCGGTCGGCCGCCGGGTTGGTCGATAATGAGTAGCACCTCATTACCGTAGAAAGTCTCGCCGGTTTGGTAGACGTTGTCGAGCAAGGCCACAAACCCCTGCGCCAACGCATCGGGCTGGATTTCGGCAATTGTGAGGCCCCGCATGTTGCGGCCCGGAAACAGCTGCTGGTAGGCTGGGTTGTGGTATTGCACTTGGTGCTCGGGCCCGCGCAACAAGGCTATGCTAGCCGGGGTTTGCTCGAACACCTGGTAGAACGCCTCCCGCTCCTGGGCTATGCGCTGCACTCCTGCCAGCACTTCGGCCTGCAAGGCCTCGGCGCGCTGCCGGACCTGCACCTCCGTCGTCACCTCGAAGGCAAACACGAGAATACCGTCGATCTGCCCGTGTTCGTTGTAGCGGGCCTGCTGCACGTAGTTGAAGTACCGGTCTTCGAGCACTCCATCCTCGGGGCGCCTAATCGGAATCAGCAGCGCTTGCTCCTCGTGCGTAACCCCGGTGTCGTATACCTGCCGCAAGGTTTGGTAAACGGCATTATCGGCAATTTCGGGCAGGGCCTCCAAAATAGACCGGCCTTGGAGCTCCCGCCCCGGAAACAGCTGCTGATAACCCGGGTTCACCAGTTCGTACACCAGGTCGGGCCCATCAAGGATGCAAATAGCGGCCGGGGCTTGCATGAAGAAGCGTTCCAGGCGGGCGCGTTGCCGCTCCACTTCCTGCTGCGCCTGCCGGACCTGCTGCGTCCGCTCTGCCACGCGCGTTTCCAGGTCGTTGTTGAGTTCCAGTAAGGCCTGCTCGGTGAGTTGCAACTCGTTGATGTTGGCGCGCACCTCTTCGTTGGCAACAAACAGCTCTTCGTTGGCGGCGGCCAATTCCTGGTTTAAGCGCTCCACCTGCTGTTGGCTGTGCTCGGCCTGCCGCCGGGCCTGTACCTGCTCGGTCACGTCGTAGGCAAAGTTGAGGAGGCCATTGACGTCGCCTTGCCCGTCGCGCAGGGCTTGCAGAAACACGTTGAAGTAGCGCTGTTCCAGCTTTCCTGTTTCGGTAAGAGCCACCCAGGTTTCAACTTCGTAGCCGTAGAAAAGCTCACCAGTCTGGTACACTTGATCTAATAGCTCGAAATACTGCTGTCCTTCCAGCTCCGGCAACGCCTCGCGAATGGCCCGCCCTTGCAAGGTACGCGCCGGAAACAAGTGCTGGTAGCGCGGGTTGACGAACTGATAAACGTGGTTGGGGCCGTAATAAGTGGAAATACTGGCGGGTAGTTGCTCTAGAATATCGTATAGGCGCTGACGTTGGGTTTCGGCTTCGGCCTGGGCATCTTCCGCCGTTTGGGCCGCGGTTAGCAGCGCTTGGTTGGCGGCTTCGAGTTGCTGGTTGAGCCGTTGGAGTTGCGCCTCGTTGCGCTCTACGCCTTGGCGGGCTCGTACTTGCGTGGTGGTATCGGTTAGGATACCAAGCACCCCCAACATGGCATCTTCCCCATCATATAAGGGCTGGAAAACAAAATCGAAATACCGGGTTTCCTGTCGGCCCGGCTGCCCTAGCTGCGCGGGTACTTCGCGCCCCACATACGGTACTAGCGTGTGGGCCACCTCGGCTATCAGCTCGGTGAAGCCCTGGCCACGCAGCGCGGGCACGGCCTCCAACAGCGGCTTGCCAACTACCTGCTCCGGCGTGTAGCCCCACAGGGCGCCTATCTGCTTGTTGGCCGCCGTCACCATCTGGCTTTCGCCTTCCAACAAGCAAATTCCAACGGGCGCTTGCTGAATAACGGCCTGTAGCACTTGCCGCTCACGGTCAATGGCGGCTTGGGACACCACCTCCCGGGCCCGGCTTTCGCGCAGTTCAGCTTCGACCCGAATGCTCTCCGTCACGTTGATTACGGAGTGAATATAATGGCGTAACCGGCCTTGCGCGTCGAGTACCGGCGTGTTGCGCGGCAGCCAGTACCGCTCCACAAACTGACCGGGGTTTTTCGGGTCGGGCACGTCGTAGTGCTGCAAAGCCATTTCGTGGGGCTGGCTCATAGTCCGCACCTGCTCCAGCGAATCGCGCAGGTTTTGCACGCCCTTGGCTTCGGGCGTTTCCGGGTTGTCGGGGAAGGCGGCGAATAAGTGCTGCCCCAGCAACTCACCTCGTTGCGTGAGGGTAGCGGCCAAATAAGAATCACTGGCGGCCTCAATCAGTAGGTCGGGCGAGAGCAGCAAGTACGCTTCCGGTAAGGCGTTGAAAATTGAAGTTAGGCCCTCGTCTTCAACGCATGCCGGAGGGCCCACTTCCTTGGCCCGGCCCGCGTGGGTGGCTTCGCTGATGTTGACGACCAGTACTTGGCCGCTGCGCTTGGCCGCCAGGTGCAGGTAGCTGTTGGCTTCATTGCGCTGGTAATTGAGGGTGTAGCGGCCCGCCTCGCCCGTCTGGAAAGTGGTCTGATAGAAGTTGAAAAGCCCGCTAGCGTTGGCGTCTGGATGGAGGACCAGAACGCTGTCGGCGGGATATTCCGGCAGTTGCATCGCCTGCTGCGCCGCGGCATTGAGGCGCACGTAGGCCAGATCGATAAGCTTTGTTTCATCCTCGGCTGCGTACAGGGGCCGCAGCAGGGCAATGCCCGTCAACGAGCCGTCCAGCAGAGTTTCCAGCAGATCGGCAGGGGAATATAAGGCGGAATACCGGGCGTCAGAATCAGGCATAGCGGGAACACAAGGAGCCCGCAAACGGGCTCGGCAGACAAGGTACGGGCAAGAAAGATACTAGAGGGTGATCCAACGGGCGGGCCCAGAATACAACCGCGCGGCTCGCTTGAGTGTTTGGCATTAGCCCTTCCCGGCAATTCGCCGTAATTTCGCCGTCCCTAACTCTTTGGACCAATTTAACATCCATGCCCGGTTACAGTCCCCAGGAAATCGAGAAGAAGTGGCAGGCCCACTGGCAAGCGCACCACACGTTCAAAGCCGATAACAGCTCCGACAAGCCTAAATTCTACGCGCTGGACATGTTTCCGTACCCCAGCGGCGCGGGTTTGCACGTCGGGCACCCACTCGGCTACATAGCCTCCGATATCGTGTCGCGCTTCAAGCGCCTGCGCGGCTACAACGTGCTGCACCCCATGGGCTTCGACTCGTTTGGGCTGCCCGCCGAGCAGTACGCCATCCAAACCGGCCAGCACCCGGCCCTTACCACCGAGCGCAACATCGAAACCTACATCCGGCAGCTTAGCTCGCTCGGGTTCAGCTACGATTGGAGCCGCGAAATCCGCACCTCCGACCCGGCCTACTACAAGTGGACGCAGTGGATTTTTCTGAAGCTCTTCAATAGCTGGTACAACCTCGATACCAACCGCGCCGAGCCGCTGAAAACCCTGCTCGACAAGTTCACCGAAAACGGCAGCCAGGGCATTCGCGCGGCCGGCGACGAGCAAGAGCGCCACGACTTCACGGCCGGCCAGTGGCAGATGATGAGCGAAAAGCAGCGCCTCCAGGCCGTGCACCCCTACCGCCTCGCCTACCAGCAGGACACCTACGTGAACTGGTGCGCCGGCTTGGGCACGGTGCTTTCCAACGACGAAGTGAAAGACGGCCTTTCGGAGCGCGGCGGCTTCCCCGTCGAGCGCCGCCTGATGCCGCAGTGGAACCTGCGCATCACCGCCTACGCCGACCGCCTCCTGCAAGGCCTCGACACGCTGGACTGGCCCGATGCCGTGAAGGAAATGCAGCGCAACTGGATTGGCAAGAGCATCGGGGCCGAAGTGACGTTTCCGGTTCAGGGCCATGCCAACGCGCAAATCAAGGTGTACACCACCCGCGTGGACACCATTTACGGCGCCACGTTCTTGGTGCTGGCTCCCGAGCACGAGCTAGTGACGGAGCTCACTACGCCGGGGCAAAAAGAAGCGGTGCAAGCCTACATCGACGCCACCAAGCGCCGCTCGGAGCGCGACCGGATGGCCGATGTGAAGGTGGTTTCGGGCGTATTTACGGGCAGCTTCGGGTTGAACCCGGTGTCGGGGGAACCGGTGCAAATCTGGCTGGCCGACTACGTGCTGGCTGGCTACGGCACCGGCGCCGTGATGGCCGTACCCTCCGGCGACCAGCGCGACTACCTGTTCGCCAAGCATTTCGACCTGCCCATCGTGCAGGTAACCGATGCCCAGCAACACCTCGACGAGCAAGCCGACCCCACCAAGGAAGGCCGCTACGTTAACTCCGGCATCATCGACGGCCTCGGCTACAAAGAAGCCACTGCCAAGCTGATAGCGTTTCTCGAAGAGAAAGGCCTCGGCAAAGGCAAAACCAACTTCCGCATCCGCGACGCCATTTTCGGCCGCCAGCGCTACTGGGGCGAGCCCATCCCGATCTACTACAAAGACGGCACCGCCTACGGCGTAGCCGAAGCGGATTTGCCCCTCGTGCTGCCCGAAATCGACGAGTACAAGCCCACCGAAACCGGGGAGCCGCCGCTCGGCCGCGCCAAAGACTGGAAGTACAAAGGCCTCTACGACTACGAGCTAAGCACCATGCCCGGCTGGGCCGGTTCCTCGTGGTACTACCTCCGCTACATGGACCCGCACAACGCCGAGCGGTTCGTGGGCGAAGAAGCGGAAAAGTACTGGCAGAACGTGGACCTCTACCTCGGCGGCGCCGAACACGCCACCGGCCACCTGCTCTACTCCCGCTTCTGGCACCTCTTCCTCAAGGACTTAGGCTTGGTGACGGCGAATGAGCCATTCCAGAAGTTGATTAATCAGGGGATGATACTGGGCCGCTCGAACTTCGTGTATCGAGCGAATTTATCTTTTGTCTATCACTCACAACCAGGAAATTCAATAACGATTGATCCTAAAAAAATTCCCCAAATATTTGTCACAGAAAGTCTTGCTGAGGCTATTGTAAAAGGCACAGATGCTGTTAAGAAGCAGGAAGCTCTCGAAAAAATATATAAGTACTACAGTAGCAGGATCAGTCATTTTCTTGAGGTATACCGGTATGTAGCTTTTGAAACTACCAGCATTGAGGAAATAACTATAACCCCTCTTCACGTCGATGTGAACATTGCCCATAACGATGTGCTAGACATGGAAGCTTTCAAGAATTCGCGCCCTGATTATGCAAATGCCGAATTTATTTTTGAAGACGATGGCCGTTACATCTGTGGTTGGGAAGTCGAGAAGATGTCGAAGGCCAAGTTCAACGTGGTCAACCCCGACGTGCTGGTAAGCCAGTACGGCGCGGATGCCCTTCGCCTCTACGAAATGTTTCTGGGGCCGCTGGAGCAGTTCAAGCCGTGGAACACCAACGGCATGAGCGGCGTGGCGGGCTTCCTCAAGAAGTTCTGGCGCCTCTACCATCCGCAGGACGGTGCCTTCGCCGTAACCGACGAAGCACCAAAACCCGCGGAGCTAAAGGCGCTGCACAAGGCCATTAAGAAGGTGGAAGAAGACATCGAGCGGTTCAGCTTCAACACCACCGTCAGCGCCTTGATGATTACGGTGAACGAGCTAACTGCCCTCGAATGCCACAAGCGCGCTGTTCTGGAGCCACTGGTCGTGGTGCTTTCGCCCTACGCCCCGCACCTAGCCGAAGAGCTGTGGCAGTTGCTCGGCCACGAAGCCGGCAGCATCAGCTCGGCCACCTACCCCGAGTTCAAGGAAGAATTCCTGGTGGAAGACACCGTCAACTACCCGGTAGCCATCAACGGCAAGGTACGCGAGCAGCTTGAATTCGCCGCCACCGCCACCGCCGCCGACATCGAAGCTGCCGTGCTCGGCTCGGATTTCCTGGCGCGGTTCGGCGAAGGCAAAACGGCCAAGAAGGTTATCGTCGTGCCCGGCCGCATGGTGAACGTGGTAGTGTAAGTGATGCTAGTTTTTATTGAAAAGGCCCGCTGGCATTAGTCAGCGGGCCTTTTTCCTTATCCAAGACCTGAGGCCTCGAGTAAATCCGTCGAGTCACTGGTGGAAATGGATTCCTGCGCTGACTTGTCATACATCTTAAGTAAGTAGACCGTTTCCTGAACCACCTTTACACAAGTAATAACTCGGGCGCCACCGCTATTTGCCCTTATTTTTGGAAGCTATGGCCATGCGGACTTTGTAGCAATCCTGCCCTAAGGCACTGCCTTGAACCGGATTCTCCACTATTTCCGTTAGAAAACGCCGATAATCTTCTTTATATAGAAGGATACTTTTTGGCTAATCTCTTCAACTCACGTTCAAAGAATGGAGTTGCAACTGGGCTACAGCTCATCCAGCAGGTCGTATGCGGATTTCAGCTTGATTTTGCCTTGCTGATGCAGTTCCACTTGCTCTAAAGCTTCTTTCATCTCATCCACCCATTCCTGCTGAGCGGAGGAGAGTTTCTTCTCTTTCGGAGTGCGAACGGGCTTGGCTTCCACTTCGAAGGCGAAGCTTTTCAGCACCTTCATCATAAAGGCGTATTGCTCGTCGGGAACGGTGAGGAGTATCTGGCGCATGATGCAAAATAGTTGGTTTCTGGCAGACCTTACTCTATTTACGGCAGCCAGAAGTATAATGCCCGTAGGCGCGTCATAGTTTCCTGGCCGCTTAAGGCCGTCTTGCACTGGCTTTTATTCTTGCACCCTGTCCGTTTCTGCTGAAGCCTACAGCAGTTCTCCGGTCTGCGTACTAGGACCCCGCCAAGATTCAACAAGTAGGCGCGGTTTGCAGTTATACTGGTTCAATTTGGAAATAACCGTACTTTGTCTCGGCGCGATAAGTAGCCTGGCTGGCAGTTCGCGCCGTTTTCATCTACCAGTTTGATTGTACACACTGCTATGGAAGACCGGATTTTAGGGCTGCATCACATCACGGCTATTGCCAGTGACGCCCAACGCAACTTCGATTTCTACGCCAAGGTTCTAGGTTTGCGCTTCCTGAAGAAGACCGTCAACTTCGACGACCCCGGCACCTACCACTTCTACTTCGGCGACGAAATTGGGTCGGCGGGCACCATCCTCACCTTTTTCCCCTGGACCCATATCAAGGCGGGTCGGCGCGGCACGGGGCAGGCCACCGAAATCGGCTACTCGGTACCCGCCGGCAGCTTTGATTTCTGGCTGAAGCGCTTCGATGAACACAACGTTGTTTACAACAAGCCGAGCGAACGGTTCGGGGAGTTGTACCTGCCCTTCCTCGACCCCGACGGTTTGAAGCTGGAACTCATCGTTCCCAAAAACCCCGACCCGCGTGTTCCCTGGACCACCGACGCCGTGCCGGCCGAAGTAGCTTTGCGCGGCTTTCACAACGTAACCCTGACGCTGACCAGCCAGCAAGGCACGGCCGCCGTCCTGACCGAGCTGTTCGGCTACACCCTCACCGAGCAGCACGTCAACCGTTACCGCTACGTCACCGACACCGTGCCCGCCGCCGCCATTGTGGACTTGGTAGAAGTGCCCGGCGAAGCGCAGGGCGTGGTGGCGGGCGGCTCGGTGCACCACGTTGCCTTCCGGGTGAAGGACGACGCCATGCTGATGCGCGTGCGGCAGCGGGTTGCGGAGCGCGGCCTCAACATCACCCCCTGGATTGATCGGCAGTACTTTCACTCGCTGTATTTCCGCGAGCCGGGCGGCGTGTTGTTCGAGCTAGCCACCGATAACCCCGGCTTTCTGGTGGACGAGCCGCTGGCCGAACTCGGGACGCACCTACTCCTGCCGCCCCAACACGAACCGCGACGCCAGCAGATCGTCGCCCAACTACCACCTATTGTATGAGTTCTCCGGCCTACCAACCCCTGCGCTACCTCTACCAGCCGGCCGCAGCACCAGCTAGCCACACGCTGCTTTTGCTGCACGGCACCGGCGGCGACGAGCGGGACTTGCTGCCCCTGGCCGCCCGTTTCGGGGCGGGCGTGAACGTGCTCAGTGTGCGCGGCAACGTGCAAGAAGGCGGCATGCCCCGCTTTTTCCGCCGCCTCGGCATGGGCGTTTTCGATGAAGAAGATGTGGTCTTCCGCACCCATGAGCTTGTTGCTTTTCTGCAAGAAATCAGCACCAAAGGAGGCTTCGACGCTACGCAACTGGTAGTCGTAGGCTACTCCAACGGGGCCAATATTGCCGGCAGCATCCTGATGCTCTACCCCGACTTGTTGGCCGGCGCCGTGCTGTGGCGCCCGATGCAGCCCCTCACCCGCGCGGTACCTGCTTTCACTACATCGCGCCGCGCGCCCATCTTGTTCAGCCCCGGCACCCACGACCCCACCGTGCAACCCGAGGCCTCGACGCGCTACGCCGCCCTACTCACCGCCGCGGGCTTCAGCGTCACCCGCCGCGACATTCCCGCCAGCCACAACCTCACCCCCACCGACGTAGAAACCGGCGTTGAGTGGTTTCAGGAGCACTTTCCAGCTTAAGTAGGGCGGCTGAATCAGCTCCGCATCAAGAAGAGAGCTGGTCCCAGAAAATCACCTTCCCGGCGTCCTGGTGGACGAACTGCATGCCCCCATCCTGCGACACCACAATGGCCAGGCACTCCGGCTCGGCCAAGCACAGCCGATAGGCGGCCCGGTGGCGGGTGCCGCCGTGGTCGGCGGGCACCGTTTGCAGGGTGCGGCCTTCCATGTCCAGGGCCCGGTAGACGTTGCTGATAGCGGTTTGGGAGGCTTTGATTTCGACACCAAACCCCACCACTTGCAGCTGTTTGGTGAGCACGAGGGCGCCATCAACGGCCGTCATATCGGCGAGCAGATCAGCGAAGTAGGTTACTTCGGCATCGAGGGCGAGCAGCGTGGCATCCTGCGAACGACAATAGTGCGCCCAGCTAACTTCTCCCAACTCGCCGAGCCGGCGCACAACAGCCACTAGCAGCGTCCGGTAGCGCGGCCCCGCATTGCCAGGCTCGACTTTGTACTTGGGTTGCAGAATGCTGCCCGAGGCCATCAGGTAAGCCACTTTGTCGGTGGGGACCAGCAGCACCAGGCCGCCGTGGCCGCTGGCGCGCATCCGCACCAGCGCCTGGCGCTGCAAGTGGTGCGAGAGCAACACCACCAGTTCCTCCTCCATCGGCGTAACCAGCGTCGGGAGTTGCGCTTGCTGAAGCAGGTGCCCGTTTTCATTGAAGCGGCCTTCGCCCCAGGCGCTGGGAAACTGCACAAAGCCGTGGCCGTCGATGCGGCCGTGTTGCAGGGTTAGCACCCGCGTATTGCCGCAGTAGAATACCAGGTTGCCGGGCCCTCGTACGTGCACCATCAGCGCCAGCGGCGGACTAGCCGGCGAGGAGCGCGGACTTTCCGCTAGCCGGTCCCACTCGTGGTGGGTGAACAGCATCCCCCACAGCATCAAACTGTTATCAGCCGTTAAACGCACGGCCAGCAAGCTCGACTGCCGTTGCACCGCCGGACTCAGCCGCCGAATCTCCTGCTCGTTGCAAGCGCGCGGCGGGGTGAAAGACACCAGGTGAAAGCCCGTTGGCGTCACAGCTTGCGCTTCCAGCTGGTCGGCCGAAGCAAAGATGACGTGGCACTCCACCGCCCGGCCCTCCTCCTGGAGCATACTTGCCTGATAGAGGGTGGAAATCAGTTGCGTCAGCACCTCTTGCGCGGGCAGGGGCGGACTGGCGGCCCCATCGTGGGGCCAGCGCTGCTGCAATGCTGCCGCCAAATCACTCGGATAATAATGCGTAGCCATAATGTGTTGTCAGGAGAAAAACCAGGAAACCTTGCCTTTGCGCATTGCAGCCAGTGCTACCCCTTAGTTAAACACCGGGGCGTATTCCTGCGCGAAAGCCGCAAAGGGCCGGGGCGCGTGGCCGGTGGCTTCTTGCACGCCGGTGGCCACGGTGGCGGCTTCCCCGCGGTGATAATGCGCGTAGTCCTCCATCAATCCCTCGGCTTGCCAAGCGGGAAAACCTATTTCTAACACTGCCGCGTGCATGGCCTCGGCTGGCACATCCTGAAACGCAACCGGCTTGCCTAAAGCCGCGGCGAGTTGGGCGGCCATTTGGGCGTGCGTTAAGGCTTCGGGGCCGGTCAGGTTGTAGATTTTGTTTTCGTGGCCGGGTTCGGTGAGGGCCGCCACGGCCGCCGCGGCTATGTCGCGCACGTCCACGGCACTGACTTTGGCCTCGCCGATGGCCGCAAAGAACTTGCCCTGCGCCGCTATTGAATCCCGGAAGGCCAGCAAACCCTGCATGAACAGATTGGGCCGCAGGAAGGTGTACGTCAGGCCGCTGGCCTCAATAGCTGCCTCCACCACGGCGTGGTAGCGCAGAAAACGCACCGGCGAATTCCGGTCGGCGGCCCACTGTGAGAGCTTCACTATGTGGTGCACCCCCGCCTGTTGGGCCAAGTTCACGAAAGCGAGTTGCTGCGCTTCGGCTAATTCGGAAGAGTTGGTTAGCAGGAAGGCCCGCTCGATGCCGATTAGCGCTGGCGCCACCGTTTCCGGCTGGTTTAAGTCGCCGGTTACCAGCTCGGCGCCTGGCAGCGCCTGTAACTGCTGCGCCCGCGGGTCTTGCAGCGAACGAACGAGGGCCCGAAACGGAACGCCAGCAGAGGAAAGCAGCCGGCTTAGTTCGGTGCCGATGTTGCCCGTGGCGCCGGTTAGCAAAATGGTTGGCGAGGAGTTGCTAGCGGAAGTAGTGGCTGCGGAAGCAAGAAGATTGTTCATGGGAAGAAGGAAAAGGAGGAAGTAACAGCAGAATCCAGCACGGAAAAGCACCCTTGGCAACGGGCTCGTGGTGTCCTGCCTGGTAGAACTGATGCAAACCTACTGGCCTTCTTCTCCGGAAAATTGTAAGAAAACGAAGCAACTCCACCTGCCCGTTTCTTAGCCGTTTCGCTAGTCCTTCAACTTCGCTTCTCGCCGCGCAGCTTACTGTCCATACACCTTAATAAAGGCTAGATTACCACTGAAAAATCGGTCTTTGCGTATGCGCTGCTGGATCTGGGCCTGTTGGATGTAGCTTGACCAATGCGCAAACTGCTTCCGGTTTAAGCGAATCGCGAATAGCTTAGCACCAGATACTCAGTTGCTTGGTGTTATTTTATAGAAATCCCTCGCGCAACCTTACAAGCTACCAATGTCGATGAGCGTGTTACGTGAACAGTTCATTGTGGCGCCTCGCTCTTTGCAGCAGGTTCTCCAGTACTGCGTGCTGTTGACGGTGGCGGAAGGCGCCGCGCCGGTGGTGCGCACGCTGCTGCCCACCTTCCAGATCGTGATGCTGATCAACCTCGGCCCCACGGCCGAAATATGGCACGACGACGGCGCGCTGGCGCAGGTGCACCAGCTACAGGGTATTGTGGTTACGGCTCCCCTCAAACGGGCTTTCCAGTACCGCCTGCCAGGCAGTAGCCGCGTGTTGGCCGTCAACTTCACGTTGGAAGGCTTCTTCCGGCTGTTTCAGGTTCCCGTAGAACGCCTCACCGACGACTTCACCGACCCCGACGACTTAGTGCCCCACCGACCCTTCGCGCAGCTATGGCAACAACTATGCTTACTTCAGGACCCGGCGGCCCTCGTGCAGGCCCTTGCTGATTTCAGTTTGCCTTATCTAAAGGCTTTGGAAGCAACGCAAGCCCAACTCATGACGCAGTTGCCGCTGCTAGCCGAAAGCCGCCATCTGAATCCGTTAAAGGTTATGGCTTCCGCCACCAAAGTGTCGGAAAGAACCTTGCAGCTACGCTTCCAGAAGTACCTGGGGTTCTCCGTAAAGGAAGTATCCCGCTTTATGCGCTTTCGACGGCTGCTGGGAAAGCTAGAACAGCGCGAACGAAACGAGAAAGAGGATTGGCTGGCTTTGCTAGAGCAGCATGGCTACTACGACCAAAGCCATCTGATTCACGACTTCACCTATTTCCTTCAACAGTCGCCCACCAAAGTGTCGATGCAGCTGCTGCAAGGCGATGCCATCTGCTTCACGCGCACCGAGTTAGTGGAGTAATGCGTTCAAGATCAGCTTATTGCTCGCTGACGATTGCCTCGCGCGTGACACGCGGCAGCGAAGCCAAAACAAGGTCATAAGAATGGTTTATCCACTCGCGGAGCTGCACCTCGGAAGCTCCGGTACCGATCAGCACGGTGTTCCAGTGCTTTTTGTTCATGTGGAAGCCGGGCAGCACGTAGTCGTACTGCTCGCGCAGCTCGGCGGCGCGCTCCGGGTCGCACTTGAGGTTGATGCTGCCGAACGTATCAATATCGGTAAGGGCGAAGACCTTGCCGCCGACTTTAAAAACCAAGGTTTCGGGGCCGAAGGGAGTTTCTTCGGTTACTCCGGCCTTCAGCAAGCAATAGTCCCGGAAGTCTTCGATGTTCATGCAACGCTAGCAATAAAAGTTACAAACGAAAGAGCGCCAACTTGTAGTTGGCAGCTTTCCCAAACCAGTGCAAGAAAGCTCGGTCTGGGGAAGCTACCAACTGCAAGTTGGCGCTGCAAAGAAGTGGTTATCTAGCGAAGAAACCAGCGGTAGAGCAACACAATAAATCCCACTAGGAACATCGCCATAGAGAGCTTATTGATAAAGTGCATAGTCCGCAGGTTGAAGTTGGAAGTGCGGTTCGGGTCGTTTTTACGGAAGAAGTAACCGAAAACGGGACCCAGGTTAAACAAGCCTTTCATGCGCATAATTCAAGTCTTCTGGTGTGCTGATATAACATTCCGGACCCCAGAATGATTTACTTTTCTCGCTCTATTCTTGTCTATTTATTTGTATTTATTGTTGGTACAAGGTCTCAATCAGCTCCTGATTTTTCTGGCTGATAATCTTGCGTTTCACCTTCAACGTCGGCGTCAGCTCCCCCGATTCCACGCTCCAAAGTGCTGGTAGCAGGGCCACTTTCTTGATTTGCTCCCATTGCGCGAAAGCGGCCGTAGTTTGCTGCACGAGTTGCTCGTAGAGGTGCTGCACCTGCGCGTGGGCGGCCAATGCAGCATCTGAGAGGTCGGCCGGCAAGTTGTGGCTTTGGGCCCAAGCGCGCAGCTCCGCGAATGCCGGCACCAGCAGGCACGCCGCAAACTTCTGCCCTTCGCCTACCACCATCACCTGCTCCACCAGCGGCGACTCCGACAACCGCGCTTCCAACGGCTGCGGGGCAATGTACTTGCCGTTGGAAGTCTTGAACATCTCTTTTTTGCGGTCGGTAATTTTCAGAAACCGTCCCTGCACCAGCTCGCCAATGTCGCCGGTGTGCAGCCAGCCGTCGGCGTCGATGGTTTCGGCCGTGAGGTCGGGGCGGTTGTAGTAGCCTTGCATCACGGAGGGCGAGCGGGTCAGGATTTCGCCGTCGGGGGCCAGCTTCACTTCCACCCCCGGAATGACCGGCCCCACGGCCCCGATTAGGTTGCCACTGGCCTCGGGCTGGCTGGCGGCAATAACGGGCGAGGTTTCTGTCATGCCGTAGCCTTCCATCACCCGGATGCCGGCCGCCCAGAACACCCGCGCCAGCCGGGGCTGCAATGCCCCGCCCCCGCTCACGATGTAGCGCACCTGTCCGCCCATAGCTTCCCGCCACTTACTGAACACCAGTTTGTTGGCCAAGGCCAGTTGCGCGTTGTACCAAATGCCTTGGTCTTGCTGCGTGTCGTAGCGCAACCCCAGCTCCAGAGCCCAGAAGAACAGCTTTTTCTTGGCGCCCGTCAGTTCCTGGCCTTTGGCTACTATCTTATCGTAGATTTTTTCCAGCAAGCGCGGCACGGTGGTAAACACCTGGGGCTGCACCTCGCGCAGGTTGTCGGCAATGTGCTCCACGCCCTCGGCGTACCAAATGCTGAAGCCCAGCATCAGGTAGAGGAAGGTGGCGGTGCGCTCGAAAATATGGCTCAGGGGCAGAAAGCTAAGAGCTTTCTGGCCGGGCGGCAGCGGCAGGTAGCCGGTCAGGTTTTCGCAGTTGTAGAGCAGGTTGCGGTGGCTGAGCATTACGCCTTTGGGCCGTCCGGTGGTGCCCGAAGTGTAGATGAGCGTCAGCAGATCATCGGGCTCTACGACGGCTTTTAGCGCGTCAAGGACTGTTGCATCGGTGGCTTGCCCCAGGGCCAGCAAGTCGGCGAACGAGCGGGAACCTTCCAGCTTTTCAAATGTGAAAATGTGCTCAGGGCCGTGCGGCAGCCCTGCTACTGCTTCTTGCACCCGGCTTAGCAGCCTTTTGTTTTCCACCAGTACCACCCGCACGCCGGCATCCTGAAAGATGTGGCGGTAGTCTTCCACGGTGATGGTGGGATACATCGGTACGCTCACGGCCCCGAGCTGCGCAATGCCAAAGTCGGCCACCACCCACTCAGGGCGGTTAGCGGAGATGATGGCCACTTTGTCGCCGTGCCCGATGCCTAGTTGCAGCAACCCCAAGCTCACCCGGTTGCTTTGCTCTTGCACCTGCGCGGCGCTAGAGGGCTGCCAGGTGCCGGCCTTTTTTTCCACCAAACAAGCAGCTTCTGGCGTGGTAGTAGCCAGCCGAGCCAGCAAATCAAAGGTGCGACGGATTTCCATGGGTGGGTAAGAGGCAGTAGCAAGTAAAGCGGTTGTTGACACAAAAATAGTTCGGCTGCGTGCCAATAGCGGAGCCAGGCCACAATCTTACTGTTCGCTCCAACTATTTGTTGGCAACTCTCTTCCAGCCAGCAAACAACTGGTCGTGCGGAGGCCCAGATGATAGCGCATTAACCGCCTGCCTGCTGAGTTTACGAAGGATGTTTTCACCCGCGAACAACGGACATGCCAACCATGCGCTTCGCGGGCACAAGGTTTTTCGCAGGCTCAGAAGGACAAGAAAAACGTCAGCAACGCTTGCATACCCAGGCGTACCCAGCCAGTAGCGCCCGCAACGGTGTGAGTTGGCCGGTGTCATTGCTTCAGCTTACCTTCCAACCCATGAACTACCTGCTACTCTGCGTGCTTCTGCTGCCCGCCACCTACGCCACGGCTCAAACTGCCCCGGTTGAAACCGAAGCCGTCAAGCAAACCATCCAGACGTTCTTCGAGGGCATGCGCCAGGGCGACAGCACGCTGGTGCGTTCCACGTTTGCCCCCGGCGCCGTCTTTCACACCATTACCAACCGCAACGGCACCACCCAACTCGTGCCCGAAAACCCATCGAACTTTGTGAAGGCGGTAGGTAAGCCGCACAAAGAGGTGTGGGACGAGCGCATCACTTTCGATAAAATCCTGATTGACGCCAACTTAGCCAGCGTCTGGACGCCGTATGAGTTCTACCTCGGCAAGACTTTCAGTCACTGCGGCTACAACTCGTTTCAACTGGTGAAGCTAGCGAGCGGCTGGAAAATCGCACACGTCATTGACACGCGGCGCAAGGAAAAATGCAAATAGCCGGAGAGCAGCAAGACTTTAAGTAACAAGTGATTGGATGGCTTTCAAAAGCTGTTTTACCGCTTGTTACTTTGGTTTTGCTCCTTCAGAAAGCCGGTATGCGGTGTATTGGGCTATCGTCTACTTTCCAATAATCTAGCTCGTACAGTTCGCCTTCCTCGTCCAGGTAGAGCGAGGCAAATACCAGCACCCCATCCTCGTCCAGGAATTGGGTGTTAGCTATTCGCTCGCCTAACCGCCGGCCGGGCTGATTGCCGGCGAACCGCAAGCCGCCTATTTCGCCGGCTTTCAGCTCCGCTACTACCACGGTATGCAACAACGCCAACAGGCGTTCGGCGCCGGGTTTGCCGCGGAGCATGAAAACAAGCAAGCCCAACTCCGGCAGTTTAAGTGAACGTTCGGTCATTGTTCGGGAGCCGCCACAGCTACGCCACCTGCGGAAGCAACGAGCTATTTATACGGCTCCGGCAACATCTGTAGCCCCCGGAAACGCTAGAATTGTCGCCGCATCAAGTTCTTCCAGCCTCGTTACAATGCGGTCGGCGTGGTGCAGGTCCTGGCCTTGCGAATGCTCGCTGCGGTAGCCGATGCAATACATACCGGCTGCTTTGGCCGCGGCTACGCCATTGGCCGCATCTTCAATCACCAGGCATTCGTTTGGGGGAGTATCGGTTAGTTCGGCGGCGCGCAGGAAAATCGCCGGGTCGGGTTTCGACTTCGTGAAATCCTCGCCGCTGACGATGTGCGCGAAAAACGGGTACAGCCCAAAGCGTGTGAACACCCGGTCGATGGTACCCCGGGAAGCCGACGACGCCACCACCAGCGGCACGCCCTGCCCGTGCAGGTCTTCTACCAATTGCCGAGCACCGGGCAGCAAATCCAGTTCCTTGGATTCGTCAAAGGCCTTGGCAAACAACTCCCGCTTCCGATCCATCAGCTCATCTATGGCTTGCGGCAGGTTGAATTGCTCTTTGACTTGCTGGTACACGTTGCGGGTGGAAGCGCCCAGAAACGTGCCGTACAACTCGGCCGACACCGTAATACCGAGCTCGGCGAAGTGGCGAAAAAAGGCGTCGTGATGCAGCGGCTCGGTGTCGACCAGCACGCCATCCATATCGAAAACAACAGTACGAATCATGCAAACAAGGTAAGAAGCTCGCCAAATGTAGTGAGCCGAACGGGCGTTGCTATACCGAAGGGCAGTTATCGTTTCGGGCCGCCTCTTGCGCGTACGCTCACGCTTTGGCCAGCGCTACGATGTCGGGCACTTCCAGCACGGGCTTGGTATAGCCTTGTTGAACGACAGTAATCATGGCCAAGCCAAGTTCTTGCAACGTGGAAACGTACCGCGGCAGCAGCCTGCGCAGGACCGGATACAACCAGTTGAAGTACTTGTAATAGGGCAAGGTATTGCGTAAGCCCGGCGTAGCCCGCATAAAACCGGGCCGGAACATGTAGGCCCGCTCGAAACCAAGTTGCAACAATGCGTTTTCCGTTTGCCCTTTCACGCGGGCCCACATCTGGCGGCCGTGCCCGGTGCTGTCGGTGCCGGCGCCGGAAACGTAACAGAACGTAAGGCCGGGGTTACTGGGTAGCAGCGTCTGGGCAAAATGCAGCGTGAGGTCGTACGTCAGGCGGCGGTATTCGGGCTGCTGCATCCCCACCGACGACACGCCCAAACAGAAAAAACAAGCATTATAGCCCGTCAGCTGGTCTTGAATAGAGGACAGATCCTGGAAATCTGCGTGCACAATTTCGCGCAGCTTCGGATGCGTAATGCCAAGGGGCTTGCGGTTGATGGACAATACCTGCTCCACATCGGGGTGGTTGAGGCATTCGTGCAGTACTCCTTCTCCCACCATGCCCGTTGCCCCGGTAACTATTGCGCGTATTTTCATGCCTAAGGTAGACGGATCAGGGGCGCGGATGTTTGTTAATTTTTATCTTTTATCAGTAATTAACTCATTAAAATCAGGATAATATTCGCAGTATTTCACTTTAACTCTATCACCAATATTGTAATCATCACTTAGTGCATTATTTATATAACAATCATTATCCAAACAAAAACGATAGGAGTAAGTAAATTTTCCTGCTACGTTGTTATTACCTAATGGGTTTTTATGGTCTATTATTAATGCATCAACTACTTTGTAGTTAGAATTTAAAAGATGATTCTTAATAATATTTTTGATTACGAACATTATCACCAAAGCTATTATCATTATAAAAAACCAGTCACCAATTTCTAACTTATTTTTCTTTTGATATTTCTTATTTTTCATTTACAAAATGACGATGAATTTAATACAGTACTACTGCAAGTCTTAACCGCCACACCTTATAAGCCCACATTTCGTATCAGCTGCTTTCCGCAAAACCTCTGTGAAAGTCGTTCTCTCTTTCTGTAAAGATGATGCGATTGGTTGTTGCTGTATTTTCAGCAGTATACGCATTACCAACTCGCTACCTCAACGAAATTTGCCATAATAGTCAAACCACGGTTCGATACTACCATCATGCTGGAGTTGTAAGAATAGATCATCCTCAATACCTTCTACTCGCTCCAAGATTAGCCCTTTACTTGATGCATTTCGGCTATTGTGAATCAGATAAAAGTCCAACATAATTTGTATTTACAAGAATAGGCAGACCTATATGGCCTGCCCGATTCGCTTTCCTGTTACACCCCTACCGGCTCTTCCAGTACCTCCTTCTCGATCCAGCGGCCGTCTTCGCGCATGAGTTCGATGAGTTCGTCTACGGCTTGGGCTTCGGGCACGGCTTTCTTGATGACCTCCTGGCCGCGGTAAAGGGCAATTTTGCCTTTGCCGACGCCCACGTAGCCATAATCGGCGTCGGCCATTTCGCCGGGGCCGTTCACGATGCAGCCCATGATACCGATTTTCACGCCCTTGAGGTGGTCGGTGCGCTTGCGAATCATGGCGGTGGTTTCCTGGAGGTCGAACAGGGTCCGGCCGCAGCTTGGGCAACTGATGTACTCGGTTTTGGACATGCGGGTGCGGGCCGCTTGCAGGATGCCGAACGAGAGTTGGTTGAGTTGGTCGAGGTCGCGCAGCCAACCTTCCTGCGCTTGCTCGGGTAGCAAGTCAGCGCACAGAACAAGGCCGTCGCCGAGGCCATCTATCAGCAAGCCTCCTATATCGGTGGCGGCATCGAGCTGGGTTTGGGCCATGTCGTGCACGGGGTATACCCGCCGAATTACCACCGGGCACGTGACGCCATAATCGAGCAGGTCGAAGAAGGCGCGCCGTAGCTCGGGCATGGCGTGGGCATTGGCCGTACTCAGGGTGAGCACCACCTTGGTTTCGGTGCGTAACTGCTTCAGCAATTCGGCGTCCAGCGTGTCCAGTTCTACCACCAAAAAATTTAGCTGCGGGTGGAGCTTGGGGAAATCGGCCAAGTACGTGTCGACGGTAAGCAAGGGAAAATGGTCGAGGCGCTGGCCGCCATCCACCCAGGCACTGTGCGTCACGATTTCCTTGAGCCCGTTCGGCAGCATAAACGGCACGGGCCGCTCGCCGGTATAGATGTAATCGGCCCCCAAGTCGCTCATCTGAAATTTATCCAGAAACGACGAGTACAAGTGGCCGGCAGCCCGCAAATCGGCGTATTCGAGGCGAGGCAGGCGCGAGAGGTCGACCACCACGCGCGGCACGTTCAAGCCCCCGAAATTTAGCACTTCATGCGTGACGCGGCGGTGGTACTGGAATGGGTCGAGCGGCTCTTCTTCCAGTAGGGGCCGAATAGGCTGGGCTTGGGCAGCGCGGTTGGTGTACCGTTCAATCAGGGCCTTGGCGACGGGCGCTTCCGCTTCGGGGGCTTCGGTCAGGCTCACGCGCACGGTGTCGCCGAGGCCGTCTTCGAGCAGCGTCCCGATGCCCACGGCCGACTTGATGCGGCCGTCTTCGGCTTCGCCGGCTTCGGTTACGCCCAAGTGCAGCGGGTAGGGTTGCAGGCCTTCTTCGTCGAGCTTCTGCACCAGCAAGCGGTAGGCTTGCACCATCACCTGCGTGTTGGAGGCCTTCATGCTCAGCACCACGTTGTAGTAGTTTTCTTCTTCGCAGAGCCGCAGGAATTCCAGCGCCGACTCCACCATGCCCAGCGGCGTATCGCCGTAGCGGCTCAGAATTCGGTCGGACAAGGAGCCGTGGTTGGTGCCGATGCGCATGGCGGTGCCGTACTGCTTGCAGATTTGCACCAGCGGCCGAAACCGCTCCCGAATACGCTCCACCTCGGCGTGGTAGGTGGCATCGGTGTACTCGATGAAGTCGAATTTCTTTTTGTCGGCGTAGTTGCCGGGGTTCACGCGCACTTTCTCCACGATGCGGGCGGCCAATTCGGCGGCGTTGGGCGTGAAGTGAATGTCGGCAATGAGGGGCACGGTACACCCGCGTTTGCGCAGCTCTTTCTTGATTTCGAGCAGATTTTGGGCCTCTTTCACGCTCGGCGCCGTGATGCGCACGTACTCGCAGCCCGCTGCTACCATGCGCAGCGTCTGTTCCACCGAGCCGAGGGTATCCATGGTATCGACGGTGGTCATGCTCTGCACCCGAATCGGGTTGAGCCCACCCATGGGCAGGTCCCCGAGTTGAACTTCGCGGGAGAGGCGGCGCTTGTACTCGGTGAGGCTAGGGCAATACGTCTTATTCATAACCCGAAGGGAAGCTGTTTCTTGTAATAACAAAGGTACGGAAGGTTCGTTGTTGGCTGCGTATCCGAAAGTGTTGCTCGCGCGTCATGCACCAAAACATAGTTGTGGATCGGACGGCCGCAACTTCTATCTGTGGTGGCTGTCTATAGAAAACACACGCTTCCCTTCTTTACATGAACCCATCGAAATACTTCTTCCTGGCGGCGGCCTTGCTTCTGCAACTGCCCAGCCGGGCCCAGCAAGTAGCCCTGATCAAGCTGCCGGAGCTGCAAAAGCGCCTCAGCAGCAAAACCGACACCACCTACGTCGTCAACTTTTGGGCCACTTGGTGCGCGCCTTGCATAAAGGAACTGCCGTATTTCGAGCAGCTAAATGCCACCTACGCCAAGCAAAAAGTGAAAGTGCTCTTGGTGAGCATGGATTACGCTTCGCAGCTCGACAAGAAAGTGAAGCCCTTTGTGCTTAAGCGCGGCCTGAAATCGGAAGTGGTGCTGCTCAACGAAACCGACCCCAACACGTGGATGGACAAGGTGGACGGCAAATGGTCGGGTGCGTTGCCCTTCACGCTCATGATCAACAACGGCAAGCAGAAACGCGCCGCTTACGAAAAGGAGTTCACGCAGCCCGAGTTGACGGCCGCCCTGCAAGAGTTTCTTCAGTAACTTAATTTAACAGCTATTGGTCCTGGTCTGCAAGGCGGTTTTGTGCGGTAGAGACGCGCCACTTCGCGTCTCCCGCTCGAACCACTCGGTTGCAACAGCCTTGGCAACGACCAAGCGCAAAGTGTTACGTCGCGTCTCTACAGCCAGCGTTCTAACTTTTAGAAGAGTTTTTCCAACTGTTTTTGCTAGCTTTTTTCTTCACCAATTACCTTTCACTGCTATGAAAAAGCTTGTTCCTTTTCTGGCTGCCTGCCTTATGCTGGTGCTAAGCAGCTACATCCGCCCACTGGCTGGCTACCAAGTCGGCGACAAAGCCACTGACTTCAAGCTCAAGAATGTAAATGGCAAGATGGTGTCATTGGCCGACAACAAGACGACCAAAGGCTACATCGTAGTATTTACCTGCAACACCTGCCCCTACGCGCAGGCCTACGAGAGCCGCATTATTGCGCTGCACCAGAAGTACGCCAGCCAGGGCTACCCCGTAGTGGCTATCAACCCCAACGACCCCGCCCTTGCCCCCGGCGACTCTTTCGCGGCTATGCAAGCGCAGGCCAAAAGCAAGAACTATCCCTTCCCCTACCTCTTCGATGAAACCCAGCAAGTAGCTCAATCCTACGGCGCCACCCGCACGCCTCACCTCTACGTGCTGACCCGCCAGGGTTCCGGCAACGAGTTCAAGGTTAGCTATATCGGTGCCATCGACGATAACTCCGAAGATGCCAAGCTGGTGAAAACCAAGTACGTGGAAAACGCCATGACTGAAATTCTGGCCGGTAAACCCGCTTCCCCGAATTCAACGAGAGCAGTAGGCTGCGGTATTAAATGGAGGAAAGCGTAGCTTAACCACCGCCAAAAAATTGCCCGGCCAGCACCCCACACGTTATGCGTGGGGTGCTGGCCGGGCAATTTTTTGGCGGTGACTTACTGGTTGCCAGCTCGCTTAAATACGTTCTCCAGCGTATCGATTTGCACGCCGGGCTTCTCATCGAGGGCGGCATTTATCATGGCTTGCGCCACTTCCCGGCCGTGAATAGGGCGGTACGGCGCCAGGCCCGGCACGCGCGCTACCAAGGTGGCCAACGGTAGTGCGATTCGCTCGGCTAGCCGGGGCTCCCGGCGGTTTCCGGTTAGCATTCCGGGCTGGATGATGCGGATACGCTGAAATGGCAGTCGCTTTATGGACCGCTCCAGCTCGCCTTTCATGCGAGTATAAAACACAAACGCGTCGGGATCGGCAGAGGCAGAAGATACCAGCACGTAGGTTATCACGCCGTTTTGGGCAGCGGCTTCGGCCGTCCGAAACTGGTAGGTATAATCGACTTTGTATTGTGCGTTCTGGCTGCCGGCCTGTTGGAGCGTGGTGCCCAGGGTTGAAAACAAGACATCCCCTGCCAATAAATGCTGCCATTGCTCCGGCTCATCGAAGTTTACGCGATACTCTTCCAGCTTTTCTGGGTTCTGATAGCCAGTGGGGCGACGAGTGAAGACCCTGATAGTAGCGAAACGGTCGTCGGAAAGTAACTGACGCAGTAAGTAGTCGCCTACGAGGCCGGTAGCCCCGATGAGTAAAGCAATTTTCATGAAGCGCACAAAAGGTGTGGGGCGAGGACGGACGGGCTTCTTCCCAAGAGAACGGCGGAAAATATGTTCCTGTTGAGCTTGTACGCAGTTTGGTTGGTTATGGCTGCTCTACAGCAAGATTATTGAGTCTATTTCGCTTCCTTATTTACGGCGCCAGCGCAATAGAAGGCCGGCAGCCACTCTACCCTGGTGCTACGCGCCCACTATCAGCACGATCTTGCCAATATGCTCGCTGCTTTCCAGTAGTTGGTGAGCAGTTGCAGCTTGGGCCAACGGAAAGGTGCGGTAGAGCACCGGCCGAAACTTGCCTTCGCCAAGCAACGGCCATACTTGGCGCTCCACTTCCGCCGCTAGCGCCGCCTTGAAATCGGCGGAACGTGGGCGCAACGTGCTGCCGCTGATGGTAAGGCGCCGCCGCATTAGCTCCAGCGCATTAAAATCAGCGGTGCCACCGCGCATAGCATTGATAAACACCAAGCGGCCATCGTCGCGGAGCAGGCGCAGGTTTTTGGGCGTGTAGTCACCGCCTATCATGTCCAGCACCACATCGGCCCCACCCATGGCCTGCACAGCTTCCTCGAAGTCCTGCTCTTTGGAATTGACTACCACATCGGCCCCGAGCGCCCGCACGGCTTCGGCTTTCGCGGCACTGCCCACCGTGGCCGCCACGCGGCTGCCAAGCGCGTGGGCCAGTTGCACGGCCGTAATACCAATGCCACTGCTACCCCCGTGCACGAGCAACGTTTCGCCGGGTTGCAACTGCCCGCGCTCAAACACGTTGTGCCACACCGTAAACACGGTTTCGGGGAGGCTGGCTGCTTCCGGGAAGCTCCAGCCGGCTGGTACTGGCAGGCAGTGGCGGGCATCTGCCACGGCGTATTCGGCGTAGCCCCCAGCGGCCAGCAAGGCGCACACTGGGTCGCCGGGTTGCCAGCGCGTGACGCTGGCGCCGCATTGCTCTACAGTGCCCGCTACTTCCAGCCCGGGTACGCTGCCGCTCACGTCGCCGGAACCGGCGTATTTACCTTGCCGAAGCAGCACGTCGGGGCGGTTGACCCCGGCGGCGCGCACCCGGATCAGTACTTCGTGGGCGGCCGGTTCGGGCGCGGGGTGTGCTTCAAGACGCAGGACCTCAGGGCCACCAGGTTCAGTGATACGTATAGAGTTCATGGCAGAAAAGCAAGGCGTAGTAGTGCAGTGCCTACCGGTATTGTGCCGGCTGGAGCAGTGCCTGGTACTACGCAAGACAAAAGCGTTGCGCTGCTTTCCTGCTGCATTTTCCGTTTCTTGCCTTCCATGAAAAAGCTGACCCTACTTCCTCGCATCCTTCGCACCGCCGGCCACCTAACGGGCGTGGCCACCTGGCAGACCGGCCGGCTGTTTCGTAAAGCCGCCGCCTCGGCCCTCGATTCCGTTCAGGAAGTGCTACGGGCGGAAATCCAGAAAGGCAACGCCAAGCTCGTTGTTGACTTCCTCACCGATAAAGCCCTGCCCGCTGCCCGCGCCCTGCTGCTGGAGCGCATGACCGCTCGGTTGCTGGTACGCCTTGGCTTGCGCGGGGCCTTGGCTTCCAACGTTGTCGGCTGGATTTTGCCTTTCGTGCTCGAGCAGATGGTGAAAGTTGGGCAGCGCACCGGCCTCTTCGACAAGCTCCGCGCCAACCCTACTGTGCAAGAAAGCCTTGTTCGCCTCGAAGAACTCAAGCAGGCTGTCTGGAAGCGCCTCGTACCCGACCACGGCACGGGAGCCCACGTTTTGGAAAGTGATGACGCCGAGCCACCCCGTCAGCTACCAGCCTAAGCCGGCCTGTATTAAGCCGGCCTGTAATCAGCGCCGGAAATTCCAGCTCTTGTCACATGTCTTTGCTACGCGAAGTTTTTCGATAAGCACAGCAGGACCGGTAGCGTTGTAAGGATACCAACTCACCGGACTCGGCACCGTTTCCTGATCCAGCCTATTTACTGCCCTGCGTGAAGTCGGAGGTAACAAACAGGAACATGGGCGAGGGAATCTCAATGGACTGGCCAGTCGGGCGCAGCTTGCCCGATTGCCGGTCGATGTGGTAGGTGAAGACGTTGTTGGAGTTCTGGTTGCCCACGAGCAGCAAGCGGCCGGCTGGGTCGAGGGTGAAATTGCGGGGTGTTTTGCCTTGCGTGCTTTCGTGCTGAATCGGGGTGAGGTTGCTGCGGCTGTCGATGGCGAATACGGCAATGCTGTTGTGGCCCCGGTTGGAAGCATACAGGAATTTGCCGTCGGGCGAGACGTGAATATCGGCGCAGGAATTGTCACCCACAAAGCCCGCCGGCAACGTCGAAAGGGTTTGCAGCTCCCGGAAAGTGCCTTGCGCGGCGTCGTAGGCCAAGGCCGTTACCGTGGAGTTAAGCTCGTTGATGAGGTAGGCGTTGCGGCCGTTGGGATGAAATGTAAGGTGGCGGGGACCCGCGCCGGGCTTGGCCGTAAAGGCAGGTTCCGGCCTAGTAGTGAGCTTGCCCGACGCCGGATCTAGTTGGTAGCCATATACTTTATCGGTACCGAGGTCTACGGCGAGGCCGTACTTATTGGCCGGGTCGGCGAGAAAGCAGTGGGCGTGCGGCGCGTTTTGATTTTTGTGCGGCCCGCTTCCTTGGTGCTGGTCCATGGCGGTGGGTGCCCCCACCCGCCCATCGGCTTGCACGGGCAGCACACTCACGTTGCCGCCCATGTAGTTGGCCACCAACACTGCTTTCTCCGTGCGGTCGAGACTGATGTAGCACGGCGAAGCTCCCTGCGAAGGCTCCTGGCTCAATAAGGTAAGACCGCCGGTTTTGGGGTCAACTGCAAAAGCGCTGACGGCCCCACTCGGCGCCCCCCGAAACGTGTTGGTTTCATTGACAGCATACAAATGCTGGCGTTTGGCGTCCAAAGTCAGGTAGGTTGGACTCGCGCCCCCTTTCAGGCCGCTTACCGGCGTCAGGGCCCCAGTGGCGGGATTGAGGCGGTACAAGAAAATCGTATTCTCTGTTTCTGAGTTGACGTTGGTCCCGATGTACACCAAATACCCGGGCGCGTCGGTGCCGGGCGCAACACGCGCGCAGCCAACTAACGAGAAAGAGGCCACGACCAGGCCCAGCCCAGTGTTCTTAAGAAAACTGCGGCGTGAATACCACTGTCGAATCATTGGAGCAAATAAAGTAAGTGGGAGTTGTCTTGCCACTAAAGCCCGCCCTACGACCGGGTTTTAGCGAGAGGGAGAGCAAACTACAAAAATCCTCAACCTACCCGCCTATTACGCGAAGCCACCATTGGAATCCAAGTCGGATTCGGGGTAGCGTTGGTCTTTGTATACTGCTTTGTTCGCACTGGCGACCGTTTTCAAAAAGCAGAGATACTACAAGCCAAGGCCACACCTGCAACTGCTATGTTGCCCTGGTAACTAGCCGCAATGCTCGCCAAGCAGTGGAGGCGCACGGGATGACATTTCTACGATTTAACAGGCAGTTCAACTGTTTATTAGCGGAATCGAATCAATTAAAACAGAGAAGTTAAAAGCAAACTAATCAAGTTAATAGCTTGACTTTATGAGCAGCAAGGAGGCACGCAGATACGAAACAAAAACACGGGCCAACGGCATTTGTGCTGGTTGCGTGGTAGGTTTGCGCGCACCTTTTCCATTCCTACTTCCATTATGAAAGGCTTTATTTTCGATTTGAATGGCACCATGATCCACGACATGGAATACCATACCAGAGCGTGGCAACACATACTCAACCACGACCTGGGCGGCAACTTCACTTGGGAAGAAGTGAAGCCGCAGATGTACGGCAAGAACCAAGAAGTATTGGTGAGAATGTTTGGCCCCGATAGATTCACAGAGCAGGAAATGCAGCGCTTGTCTCTTGCAAAAGAACAGCGCTACCAAGACGAGTTTCTGCCGCATCTACAGCTTCTGCCCGGTTTACCCGACTTTTTGGAAAATGCCTATCAGCGCCAAATTCCTATGGCTATTGGTTCGGCCGCTATTCCGTTTAACATTGATTTTGTGCTCGATACCTTGAACATCCGGCACTATTTCAAAGCCATTGTCAGTGCCGATGACGTAGTGTTAAGTAAACCGCATCCCGAAACTTTCCTTAAAGCCGCAGAATTATTAGCTGTTTCGCCTGCTGACTGCCTTGTTTTCGAGGATGTGCCCAAAGGTGCCGAAGCCGCCCAAAATGCCGGAATGCAAGCGGTTGTGCTAACGACGACGCACCAGCCCTCTGAATTTATCCATTTGCAAAACGTGCTGCATTTTGCCAACGACTTCCGTGATGAGTTTATGAAAACGCTGTTATAGACGACATTGGTTGTAGCCGGCATTATTCTACTGGTTGCCTTGGTCATCCGGGCCTGTCACGTTTTCCTACCGCCCAACCAATTCTGACTCACCAAAGAGCAACTAGATTTCATCGACCACCTGTTTCAGTTGGCTGGTTCCGGCTTTTTGGGCGGCTTAATAACGTGGTACTTAACCCGCAGCATGGAAGAATAAACTGCTTTTTCTTCGACTAGCACTAAAGACCAGGTTCAACCCAAGCGCGAACGGTAAAAGCTAATAGGAGAGCAGTTTATAGAACTGCTTGCATAGAATGGTGCTTAGCTGTTTCACACCTCGTGCTAGCTGAACAGTACCTGCATATCCGTGACTTGCTCTTTGCGCGTATACTGATAAATAGTATTAAAATCACTCTCTTTTATAAAGAAAAAGGAATTGATAAGCAGATCACTCCATGAGAGCTGCCATTAACTCAGAAAACCACGATTTCCACCAGTTACAGCCTTATAGTGCATACTGCACTTTTCTCTACTTGCTTGGCAGGCACTTGACCATCCGCAGCATGAAGACAGAAATACGTAATTCGTTTGGTGAAATATACCTCACCGTTGAGTTCCACGAGGCAATTAATGTGGTTTACAACAACTGGCTTGGCTACCAGACTTATGCCAGCATTGTGGGCGGAGCTAATACCAGCCTAAAAGTCAGCAAAGAGTATCATTGCTCTTATATGCTCAATGACAACAGCAAGGTGGTCGGCCCCTGGGACCATGCCTTGGAATGGATTACTACCGACTGGGCACCGCGGGCCATCCAGTTCGGTCTCACTCATTTTGCGCATGTAGTAAGTTCGGAATCCTTCGCAGCGTTTTCGGCCCACAACATGCACACCGAGCTGAACGAAAAGCTTGAGATGCGCATCTTCGACAGCGTTATCGAAGGCCTGGAATGGCTGCGAGCCGCTCAGCAGGCACAAGATCCGCGCTGAATCGACCACTGGCGCTTGAGTTTAGTATCAAGTTGCTTTATTGGCGGTTATAGTAGCGGCCCCAGGCTGGGGATGTGTGGCGATTTCCCGAAGAGGGATATACAGTAGTAGTTTCTCCAACGATGGCGAGTTGTTACCCAACTTTGTGCGCTATTGCCCCTTCTTCTTTTATATAAAGGGGTAGTACATAAAAATGAAATCAAAAAATTGAGAGATAAGGCAGTTTAACCCACTTATCTAGTTTCGCCTCTTTGTGCATTTCCTTTGCCGTAATCTAGCTTTTTAATTATATCGGTTATTGGTGCTTGAGGCATCATAAGCCCTGGTCCAAACAGCTTGGCATAACTTCTTCTTTTCACCGTTATAAAAAGGCTGACTCTTCCGCAAGATGATTTAATATCATCTATTTCAAGTTAACCTGTTACGATTGGGACGACGCAGTAAAAGCATCTCTAGACCAAGCAGAAAATCCTTCCAATAAAGCTGAAAAGTTCAGGCAACAAAAAAAGCCGCCCCCACCCGGAAACGGCTTTTTTGAAATCGATGCGCGGAGAAAATTCCCACCCAACTCCGGCCCGATTCTGTACCCTACGTTTAGTGCCGGAACAAAAGTTCGCGGTACTTCACGAGGGGCCAGTCCTCATCGGCCACCATCAGCTCCAGCTTATCAACCGAGCGACGAATGGTGTCGAAATGTGCTTTGACATTGTCGCAATAGGCCAAGGCCCGTTCGCGAGTGTCTTCAATCTTGTTGACTATTTTGCGTGCATTAGTCATCTCATCCACAGTGGTTTTGATGATGGTAATGTGACGCGAAATAGCTTTGATGGTATCTACGGTTACTTGCGTATCCGCATCGTCGAGGCCTAGCTCGCGCAGGCCGCGTACGTTGGTAATTAGCTTGGTTTGGTAGGATACCGCAGTAGGAATGATATGGTTGATGGCCAAATCGCCCATTACGCGGCTTTCAATCTGAATCTTTTTGATGTACTCCTCCAGCAAAATCTCGTGCCGGGCGTGCAACTCGACGTGAGAGAAAATCTTGTGACGCTCAAACAAAGCTAACGCTTCTTTTGTTACCAGCGCATCCAACGCCTGTGGCGTGGTAGGTACGTTGGCAAGACCTCGTTTGGCGGCCTCCTCTTTCCACTCATCCGAGTAGCCATTGCCCTCGAAACGAATGTTTTTCGAGCTGATAACATACTCACGCAGCACTTCTACAATCGCTACTTCCTTCTTCTTGCCTTGGTCGATGAGTTGATCTACCGACGTTTTAAAGTCGATAAGCTGGTCGGCTACAATGGCATTCAGCGTGGTCATAGCCGACGAGCAGTTCGCTGATGAACCTACGGCGCGCAACTCGAATTTGTTGCCGGTGAAGGCAAAAGGCGATGTACGGTTACGGTCGGTGTTGTCGAGCAAGATAGCTGGAATTTTGTCGATACCCAGCTTCAGGTAGATGTTGTCGCCTTTGTCGAGTGGCAGTTTAGCCGTGCGCTCCAACTCATCAAGTACTGAATCCAGCATCGAGCCTACGAACACCGACATAATAGCCGGGGGGGCTTCGTTGGCACCGAGGCGGTGGTCATTGGAAGCCGAGGCAATGCTAGAGCGCAGCAGTTCGTCATAGGTATGCACTGCCTTGATGGTGCTAATGAAAAACGCCAGAAACTGCAGATTCTCTTTAGGACGACGACCAGGAGCCAACAGATTCACCCCCGTATCGGTGCTCATTGCCCAGTTGTTGTGCTTGCCCGAGCCATTGACGCCCGCAAAAGGCTTCTCGTGCAGCAACGCCCGGAAGTTGTGCCGGTCGGCCGTCCGCTCCATGATATCCATCAGGAGTTGGTTGTGGTCTACGGCGAGGTTGGCATCCTCGAAAGTTGGCGCGCACTCGAACTGGTGCGGCGCCACTTCGTTGTGACGGGTGCGCAACGGAACCCCGAGCTTGTTAGCTTCTTCTTCGAAGTCCAGCATGAAGGCGTGCACCCGCGCCGGAATCGAGCCAAAATAGTGGTCTTCCAATTGCTGGCCTTTGGCTGGCGCGTGCCCAAACAGCGTGCGGCCAGTCATTACCAGGTCAGGACGGGCAGCGTAGAGCGCCTTATCAACAAGGAAGTATTCCTGTTCGATACCGAGCGTGGTGTGTACGCGGTTCACGTCCTTATCGAAGTACTGGCACACATCCACGGCTGCTTTTTCTAACGCTGCCAACGACTTCAACAAGGGGGCCTTGTAGTCTAGCGCTTCACCTGTATAGGCCACAAAAATGGTGGGAATGCACAGGGTTTTGGCACCGGCCGTTTCGATAATGAAGGCGGGGGAAGTTGGGTCCCAAGCGGTGTAGCCACGGGCCTCGAACGTGTTACGAATGCCGCCGTTCGGAAACGACGAAGCATCTGGCTCCTGCTGAACCAGCGCAGAGCCTTTGAAATTCTCGATCGGACGACCGTCCGAATTTAAGTCAAAGAACGAATCATGCTTTTCGGCCGTTGCGCCGGTCAGCGGCTGAAACCAATGCGTGTAGTGCGTAGCACCTTTCGACATGGCCCAGGTTTTCATGGCCGACGCCACGGCATCAGCTACGCTGTGCTCTACTGGAGAGCTTTGCTTGATTGCTGCCTGCAATTTCTTGAAGTACTCGCCGGGCATCGTTGCCCGCATAGCTTCCAGATTGAAGACATTTTTACCGAATGTGTCAGAGCGACGCTCACCATTGCCCTCTATTATCAGCGGTTTACGCTGGTCTACTAACTCGAGTGCTTTGAAGCGAAGTATTGCCATGTAAGGGTGAGATGGTTAAAATGCGCCGTCTTGATGATGGCAAATGTGAAGCGCATTTTTTGCTTTTCCAAATACGACCCTTGAATTTCAAAAGTTATTTTTCAATTAATCATGTTTTCTTGCTCACCCCCCTCTCAAATTGACACTTAACTTGAAAATTAAGTGAATTTTTTGTTGACAGGGGTATTTTCAGCATATTATACAAGCCGATAGAGGTGAGTCAGTGGTCACTATAATAGGCAGGCCAATCAGGGGCGCTAAAAATGGCTGGGAACTCTTCATTCCGAGGCCATGGCCGTTACCTTTGCCCCGTGAAAAACCGATTTCAGTTTCAGTGGCGTTACTTTCTTTTTTGGCTAGCTTATTTTGTAGTAGCCAAGGCGCTGTTTCTGCTTTACCATTTCTCTAAAACAGCGCCTTTGCCGGCCACTACACTTGCCGGCATATTTGGCTACGGATTGCGGCTAGATGCCTCGACAACTGCATACTTAAGCGTAGTCCCATTCATACTTTTCATTCTGGCCTCCTTGATTGGGGCGCGCTTCCCGCTCGGGCCACTTGTAAGAAGCTACACGGCCGTAGTTGGCCTACTGGTGGCCTTGTTAAGCGTAGCCGACCTGGAATTGTACCGTGTCTGGGGCTTCCGCCTGGATGCTACCCCCTTGCAGTATCTAAGTTCCCCCGCTGAAATGGCGGCCTCAGCGGGAAGTGCGCCTTTGTTGGCACTTGGGCTGGCGTTGGTGGGACTGGTGACGGTAGGGGTACTCCTGTATAATAGGATAGTAGGCAAAATACCACTCTCACCCAGTGGTTTCGGGCGCGGCCGGGCGGCGCTGGCTGGTCTGCTTTACACTGCCCTGCTGGTGGTGCCATTGCGGGGCGGCTTGCAGCAGATTCCCGTCAACCAGAGTGACGTGTATTTCTCCGCCGTTCCATTTGCCAACCATGCGGCCGTGAACCTGCCCTGGAACGTGGCCAACTCCGTGCGGCTGCGCGACAAAAACACCGACCGTTACCGCTTCCTGCCCGACTCGACCGCCGCCCGCCTGGTACGGCCGCTTTACACCTATACCCAGCCGGCCCCCGATTCAACAACCCACATTTTGTTGCGCAGCAAGCGCCCCAATGTGGTGTTCATTATTCTGGAAAGCTTCACGTCCAAACTAGTAGGCAGCGTGGGCGGTGAAGTGGGCGTAACGCCGAATTTGGATAGTCTGGCCCGTACGGGGGTGTTGTTCAGTAACATGTACGCGGCCGGCGACCGGAGTCAGAAAGGGCTGGTGGCGCTGCTATCTGGCTTTCCCAATCAGCCCAACAACAGTATTATCAAGTATCCGCGCAAAACCGAGCAGTTGGCGCACTTATGCCAGTCGCTGAAACAGGTGGGCTACAGCTCCCACTATTATTATGGTGGAGAATTGGCTTTCGCCAACATGAAAAGCTACCTCGTAACGGCGGGGTACGACAACCTAACGGAGCGCGACGACTTTCCTAAAAGTCAGCAGAACTCGAAATGGGGCGCCCACGACCATGTGTTGTTCGAGCGGGTGCTGCATGACCTAGAGTCGCAGCCGCAGCCGTTCTTTAGCACCATCTTCACGCTGAGCAGCCACGAGCCGTTCGAAATTCCAATTGCGCGCAAATTCAAGGGCACCGACGAAACGGCTCTTTTCCGCAACTCGGTGTACTATACTGATTGGGCACTGGGCCGCTTTCTGCACGAGGCCCGCCGCCAACCCTGGTATGATAACACGCTGCTGGTGCTGGTAGCAGACCACGGCCATCAACTGCCAGGCGACAATTCGGTGGAAGATCCGGCGAAGTTCCGGATTCCACTGGTGCTGGCCGGTGGGGCGCTGCGTCCCGAGGCGCGGGGCCGCGTGGTGTCCGCTCTGGGCTCCCAAACCGATGTAGCCGCCACCTTGCTGGCCCAGTTGCAACTCCCTACGGCTCCCTACCGCTGGAGCCGCGACCTACTGCGCCCCGTGCTTCAGCCGTCGGCGTTTTATTGCTATACGGATGGCTTCGGCTTTATCACGCCCGCCGGTCTACTGCTGTTCGACAATATCTCCCGCCGCGAAATCAGCCGCGATGCGGCAGTACCGGCCACGCAGCTTCAGCAGGGCCAGGCTTACGAGCAACTGACGTACGCAGATTATCTGGCGAAATAACTTCAGCGTTGAAGTTGGGCACGAACTCATGGCGTAGGAGCGGTTATCTACAAAAGAAACCCCTGATTCCTTTTCTGAAGTGCTACAACCGGCGGTGGGAAGCGCATCCTTCGTTGAAGCACAGCCGCAGGAAAGTACAAAATTGTCACACCAGCCCGGTGCTGCTTATTCATAAGTTGGAGGGCGATAGTTTATTATTGCTCTCTCATTACTAGCCTCTACTTACTGTCAGGATGCTTCTTCTCCTTCGCTGTGTGCTTTTCCTTTTGGTGCTGGTTTCCGCCGCTCAGGCACAGCAGAAGCCAACAGGTAAGCTTGCGCCCAAACCGTTGTTCCGCGACCCGATCTATGACGGGGCCGCCGACCCGGTGATTATCTGGAATAAGCAAGAGAAGAAATGGTTTATGTTTTATACCAACCGCCGCGCCACCGATACCACGGCCGCTGGTGTCACCTGGGTGCACGGCACCCGCATCGGTATTGCCGAATCAGTGGATGGTGGCGCCACGTGGCGCTACCGTGATACGGCCAACATTAATTACCGTCCTACTCCGCAGTACACGCACTGGGCTCCCGACGTGCTAGAAGACAAAGGCCGGTACCACATGTTTCTAACGTATGTGCCAGGCATTTTCACCGATTGGAACCACCCGCGTAGCATCCTTCACTTAACTAGTTCGGACTTGCTGAACTGGAAGTACGAATCGAGCTTAGTGCTGGCTACCGATAAGGTGATTGATGCCAGTGTGTACCGCCTGCCCGATGGTTCTTGGCGCATGTGGTACAACAACGAGCGGGACGGCAAAAGCATTTATTACGCCGATAGCCCCGACCTCTACCACTGGCAGGACCAAGGCAAAGCTTTAACCGAGCGCGGCGAAGGCCCCAAAGTGTTCCGGTGGCAAGGCCGCTATTGGATGATAATCGACAAATGGAAAGGCTTGGGCGTGTACAGTTCCCCGGACCTAAAGCAGTGGCAACCGCAGCCCGAACGCCTGCTCGAACTACCCGGCAAAGGTGCTTTCGATCAGGCGATTGGCGGCCATCCGGATGTAGTAGTGCAAGGCGACCGGGCGTATCTGTTCTATTTCACTCATCCTGGCCGCACCGAAGGCACTCTGTCCGCCGCCAGCATCGACACCAAGCGCAGCCTGATTCAGGTGGTGGAGCTTCATTATCAAGCGGGCAAGCTCACTGCCAACCGCGACCAACCCACGTATATAAAGCTAGCCCCCGTAGCTGCTAGCAAGCTTCTTCGGCAGTAGCAACACTAGTATCGTTCCCTTGCTGAGGAGCGTAAATCTGTATCATTCAGGTGCCCCTAGCCTATTCATTTATGGCCGAGCTACTCTTTGTTTATAATGCTGACAGTGGTTTGGCAAACGGCCTGCTGGATATGTTTCACAAGATTGTGTCGCCCAAAACGTACCCCTGCTCGCTGTGCGGCATTACCTACGGCAACGCCAGTATGCGGCCCGAATGGAAACAGTTCCTGCATTCCTTGCCCGTAAAGACCCGGTTTCTGCACCGCGACGAGTTCTTGGTGGAATTTCCTGAGCTGCGGGAATACCCGTTGCCTGCTGCCTTCAGAATAGCAAGCAATGGATGGCAGCTCTTTTTATCGAAGCCCGAGCTTGACGGTCTGGATTTGCCGGGCTTGATGCAAACCATAACCGCACGCCTTGCACTGCGGTCTGAGCGGCATTAGTCCCCACCAAAGACGAAGCGTATTGCTGCATGGGCAGGTGAAACTGGTGGCTAGCTTTCCGCCAACTATACTATAACTGACAGCTATGCACACGCCTTATTCTCACAACTCCGGGCACAGAACTAACTGCGTTTCCAAAACTACTCAGGCTACAAGGTTCTCACTCAACTCCACTAAACTGTAGCTTAGGAAACTTTCAAAGCCCGGTAAGCTGTATCTTTGCGGCCTTATTATGGAAACCAAGAAAGTTGCCTTTTATACGCTGGGCTGTAAGCTCAACTTCTCGGAAACGTCCGCCATTGGCCGGCAATTCGAGGAACATGGCTTCGAGAAAGTACCCTTCGAAGACGCAGCCGATATTTACGTCATCAACACCTGCTCCGTCACCGACCACGCCGACCGCAAGTGCCGGAAAGTGGTGAAAGAAGCCTTAAAGCACAACCCCGAGGCGTTTGTAACGGTGGTGGGGTGCTATGCGCAGCTTAAGCCGCAGGAGATTGCCGAAATTCCGGGGGTGCACGCGGTACTGGGGGCGGCCGAGAAGTTTCAGCTCGTTGAGACGCTAGCCGGCTTCCGAAAGCCGACGCCGGGCGAGCCGGGCCGGGTGTACGCCTCTGCTATTTCGGCGGCTACCGAGTTTCATGCGGCCCACTCCTACGGCGAGCGGACCCGCACTTTCCTGAAAGTCCAAGACGGCTGCGACTACTCTTGCTCGTTCTGCACCATCCCGCTGGCCCGCGGCCAGAGCCGCTCCCACTCCGTGCAAAGCGTGGTAGAGCGGGTAAACGAGCTAGTTGGAACCGGCGTCAAGGAAATCGTGCTAACCGGCGTCAACCTCGGCGACTTTGGCTTGCAGGGGCCGGCGCGCGAGCGGAAAGAGAATTTCTATGATTTGGTGCAGGCACTGGATGAAGTCGAAGGCATCGAGCGGTTCCGCATTAGTAGCTGCGAGCCTAATTTGCTCTCCGACGAGATTATTCGGTTTGTAGCGCGCTCCAAGCGGTTTATGCCTCATTTTCACATCCCGTTGCAGTCGGGCTCCAACAAAATTCTGGGGCTCATGCGCCGCCGTTACCGCCGCGAACTATACGTGGAGCGGGTACGACTTATCAAGGAAGTGATGCCGCACGCCTGCATTGGAGTTGATGTGATTGTGGGCTTTCCAGGCGAAACCGAGGCTGACTTTCTGGAGACCTACCAGTTTCTCAACGCCTTGGACGTAAGCTACCTGCACGTTTTCCCGTATTCAGAGCGCGAAAACACGCTGGCTCCTACTTTGCCCGGCCGCGTGCAGGACCGCCACCGGCACGAACGCACCACGCAGTTACGCAGTCTTTCCGAAAAGAAAAAGCGCTTTTTCTACGCCCAGCACGTAGGCGCAGAAACCACCGTCCTCTTCGAGGATGACGTAACTAACGGCCGTATAGAAGGCTTCACTCCCAATTACATCCGGGTTGCGGCCAAATACGACCCCTTGTTGGTAGGAGAACTCAAGCGCCTCCGCCTAACAGCTGTGAATCCACAGAACCTCATGGAAGCAGAAGAGCTCGGCATAGAAGTTTTCCAGCACTAGCTATAAACAATAAACTTTTTCAAGGCAGGATGAAAAAAGGCCAGGTCCGAACAAGCGGAACCTGGCCTTTGCAGTTTCTAGCCGCGCTTACTAGCGTACCAACTGCCGTTGCATCAAATCTAGCATCTGCTGCATAAGGCGCTGCTGCTCCTGCAAGTGTTGATTACGTAACTCCGCCATAGCTAGTTGGTGAGCCATCTGTTGCGTGTAAAGCGCCGTTTGCCAACTTGCATCGGCAGATGCAGCAGGTTGGGCCGCCACCGGATTGACTGTAGCACCTTGCGGTACCGGCTCCGCGGGCATGGGTGTCACTAGTTCGGTTGGTACAGTAGTGGATTCGGCCGTCGGCTTAGATACTGGGGGAGCCACCTCAACTTCAGCAGGCTGGGTGTTTGTTTTCAACTTCACTTCTTGCGGCTCAGGTGGCGCCGCTTGCGCTGCTGCTACCGATGCCGTTGGAGACGCCTTTACTACTGGCGCGGGATTAGCTTGGTCTAGCGCCAGGTCTGCGTCAGTAAGCATCGGGCCCTCTCCCTGCAACAGCCAGCTTTTTGATACATTTGGATAAACTTCAAATACCTTGCACAAAAGGTCAAACCCGGGTTTGTTTCTCTCATCCACAAGATGTTGGATAACGGTTGCCGTTTTATCTAGAGACGTAGCAAAAGCATTTTTGCTTATACCCAAGTGAGAAATCAATTGAGTAAAGCGTTGGCCTACAGTTCCTGAATCCGCCATTATACAAATGAATTATGCCGCAATATACGTACAAATGGTAAAAACCAATGTTACTGCTTTACCATATTGATTCTGTTCTTCTTGTTTTTTGGCAGTTCGGGCTGTGGGTAACAGCAAGGCCTGCGGCTTTAGGCGCTCGAACGGAAATACGTAGGTTTCATCAGGCAAAAACTCGAAATCATAACGCGCCATGTCCACCGGATGGAACAGCAATAGCGCATCAGGCTGCAATGCAAATTTGGTCGGGTCAGCCTTTGCGCCATTGGCAGTATCGAGCGCCAGCCCACTCCTGAATGCCATAAAGTGCCGCCACATATGCAACTTGGGCGGAGTCACCATAATTGGCCGCCACGGTAGCTAAGTCGTCGCGCAAGCGCCGACTGATGGCTGCGCAGAGCCCACGACTTAGCTGAGCGGGCGGGTCGGCTACAAGGTCGGCTAGGGTTAAAAGACGGCCGGTGCGTAAGTCGAAAGTGAGGTGGTGAGTGGACGGCTCGGCAAGGCACTGGTAGTCGTTTTGAAATTCAAGAGACAAAAGGTAGTCCTGATTGAGCAGCACTTCGTAGGCAGTGGCAGTTAAGCCCTCGCCGCCGGCTCGCCAGCTTTTCGCATCTTGGTCGTAGCAGCATTCCTGTGCCGCCTGGTAGAGCTGCCGCCGCGGACTGGCTGTTGAGTTGAGTCCACCGAGCTGAATTCGTTGATGACGTAGCGGAGTAGTTGCTGGTTGATGCGCCGGGCTATGGCGGCAGTCGGCAACCGTACCTGCGGGACCTGAAACCGAGCTGCTTCGCCGGTAGGTGCAATAGAATAAATCCGTGCCCGTTTATTTGGCGCAAGCTGTGCTTCCGCCTTTGGCCCACTCAAGAGGAGCAGTCCTGCCAGTAGGAACGAGCCGGTTCTCCATTCAAATGCACTGAAACCCATAGCTTTCCGCTCCTACTTTATTCGTAGCGCAAGCTTTCAATTGGGTCGAGGCCGGCGGCCTTGCTGGCGGGGTAATACCCGGAAGCCAGCCCAACAGTGACGCAGATGACGAGCCCCAAAATCATCCAGAACCAGGGCACCAGGAAAGTACCTTCGCCCACAAACAACGACACGGCATTACCCATAGACACGCCCAAGATAATGCCTAGCATGCCCCCCATCAGGCAAATGACAATGGCTTCGATCAGGAATTGCTGCCGGATCTGGAAGGCGGTTGCCCCGAGTGCTTTGCGAATCCCAATCTCGCGGGTGCGCTCCGTTACCGACACCATCATGATGTTCATGAGCGCAATACTAGCGCCGAGCAGGGTAATGAATCCAACCAGAAAGCCGCCCATTTTAAGCCCCCCCGACAATTCGTCGAGTTTGGCGGCCATCGAGTCGGAACGCTCCACATCGAAGCTGTCTTCCTGCCCCAAAGGATCGTGGCGCACGGCGCGCATCACGCCGGTGGCTTGGCCCGTGAGGTAATTCAGTTCTTCGGGCCGGGGGGTAGCAGTCTTCACGTCGAAGGTGAGGGCGCGCTGACGCGGGAGTTGGTTGCCGGTTTCCAGCGGAATAAGTACGAGGCGGTCGGCGCCCCCACCCTGGCCAGTGCTGCCGCTTTTTTCAAGCATTCCGACCACCAAAAAGCGCCGACCCAACAGATACACATACTTGCCGAGCGGGCTTTCTGTGGGGTACAACTTATCTTTGATTTCCGCGCCAATAATGGCCACGTTGGTACCATTCTCCAGTTCTAACGGCGAAAAAGCCCGCCCGATTCCGAGGTTATAACTTTGGATTTGAAGGTAGTTTTCGTCGCCAGCCACCACCTGCACGTTCGGGTTGGTTTTCTGACCATTGGCCTTCACTTCGGTGGCTCCCGAGATAAAAGCTGAAATACCCACCTGCGCTTCGTCGCCGAGGGCCTGTTTGTATTTTTTGGCTTGCAGCAAACTAATAGGCGGGTAAATCCGGCCCTGTACCCCACCCCGCCGGAACCGGTTGGTGTAGCCCTTGGCCTTCATCTCAAAGGAATTAGCGCCTAAACTGGCAAAGGTTTGGTTCAGGGAATACTTCATGGCATCGATAGCCGTTAGAATCCCGACCAAGGCCATGATGCCGATGCTCACAATGAGGGCCGTTAGTACGGTGCGCAGCAGATTGCTTTGAATGGAACGGAAAGCCTCCTTGATGTTTTCTAGCAGATGCATAATGACAGAACAAAAAGGCGCGGGCGGCGCGGAATCCCACTTAACTTAACACCCAAAATAGTTGTTCAAGAAGTTGGATGAGGCACGCAATGTAGCGGGTTTCCGGCAGATTCAAGGCTCGCGTGCTTGCCTATAGTAGATGTCCAAGATATTTGATTATTTTAATTTTATAGTTTCTAGAATAGGTCCAAGTTTCCAACATAATCCCCTAAATTAGATTTAACTGAAAACGTAAATATTCTTTTTGCCCCGATCCATTTTCAGCTTGTTAAGCGTCTTTATGGGCGTTTTAACATTCAGCATTCAACTTTTGCTCTATGAATTTTTCTCGCCTTTTTCTGCTGCTAGTGCTGGCTACTGGCTTAGCTGCTCCTCTTACTGCCCGTGCCAACCATGTACTTATTCCGATGGACCAGGCGCAGAAAGAGCACCTTAAAGCGTATGGTATTGCCTACTGGCTGCTCACTAGGCAAGTGGAGGTGGACTGGCTGCTTAACTACCGCGGTGGCTCTTTTGCTTGCGAGGTAGCAGCGGGCGTGGAAAATGAAATGGCGGTGCGTAATGTCACGTACCAAGTTATCAGCGAAGCGCAGTACAGCAGCATCCTTTCGGAAATAGCCGACCCCAACGCCAACATGGACGTGATGAAGCTGGAGAAGGTGCCCAAAATTGCGGTGTACACGCCCAAAGGCAAGCAGCCCTGGGACGACGCTGTGACCATGGTGCTTGGCTATGCCGAAATTCCCTACGACCAGATTTATGACGATGATGTACTAGACGGCAAGCTGCCCAAATACGACTGGCTGCACTTGCACCACGAAGACTTCACGGGCCAAAACGGCAAATTTTACGCTATGTACCGCAACCGGCCGTGGTACCAGCAGCAAATCCGGGAGGCCGAAGCTGCTGCTAAGCGCCACGGCTTCACTAAAACTTCGCAGATGAAGGCGGCCGTGGTAACCAAGATGCAGGAATTTATTGCTGGCGGCGGCTTCCAATTTGCCATGTGCTCGGCCACCGATACCTATGATATTGCTTTGGCCGGCTTGGGCGTAGATATGGCCGAAAGCATGTACGACGGCGACCCCGCCGACCCTGCGGCACAAAGTAAGCTCAACTTCAACCGCACCCTGGCTTTCAAAGACTTCCAGATTGTACGCGACCCTTACCAGTACGAGTTCAGCAACATCGACATGGACCCGCGCGAACGGGGCGTATACGAAGACAACGACTACTTCCAGCTCTTCACCTTCTCGGCCAAGTACGACCCAGTGCCCACTATGCTCACCCAGGACCACGAAAAAACCATCAAGGGTTTCATGGGCCAGACCACTGCTTTCCGCAAGAGCCTAATCAAATCGGATGTGGTGGTGATGGGTGACAACAAGGCCTCGGGCGAGGTCCGCTACATGCATGGCACGTTAGGCAAAGGCACCTGGACCTTCTACGGTGGCCACGACCCCGAAGATTACCAACACTTAGTAGAAGAAGATCCTACCGACTTGGCCCTGCACCCCAACTCGCCCGGCTATCGTCTGATTCTCAACAACGTACTGTTTCCGGCTGCCAAGAAAAAGAAGCAGAAGACCTGATGCATACGTAGGATTGTCATTCCAACAAATCCGACACATAAGATATTTAAATTTAGCGCTGCCAGTGCTACTGAAACTCTATAACGTTTGCTGGCTTTTTCAAGAGCGCCTCTCGCTTTTGCAAAAAACCCTTCCACTAACTTATTATAACTCATAAAGTACGTCTGTGGCGGTAATGCTTAAGGAGGCAGTCTAGGGCTTGTTGCATCCATCCACTTGTTGCATCCATCCACACGCTATGGATCTGGGCAGCGCGTCGGGCAAGGCCGTGACAACACCTCGTGATGCCGTACGGCTACGACTCTGGCAACTTCTTCCGAGTACCCTAGTGCCAACTTTGCTGCGAGATTTCTGCCAGAATATTGGTTGCGAATAACTGTTCGACTCTCGTTACCATCAACGACGCAGGTAGTTGCTTGTTGTCGGCAAAGGTAGCTTGGCTGGGTAGTCAGCGAATACAACCATGGGGGCTATTAAACTGCTCTATTCGCGCAACTTTCTTACGCAGCGCACTGGCCAGCGCCTTGCTATTGAGCCCAGACTTATCAGCAAAAACAATCGGGCCGCTAACATTTTAGGTAGGTAGCGTCTTCCGTTTCCGTAGAGTACGTACTGTGGGAGGTAATTGAAACCCCGAAAGCTGCTTCCTTGAAATGAGGCAGCATAAACCACTTTTCTCACGTACTCTTAAAAGCCCGACAGCAATTCCTTAGGGAGCAAGCCTTCTTCCCAACTCAGGACTGGTTTGGGCCGACTCTTAAGGGCGCTATTTTTCTTTAAACCAACCTCTATGAATTCCGAGCAAACCAACTACGGCTTGTCGATTAGTCAGGAAGAACTGAACGTCCCGGAACCATTTGTCAACCCCCTGCCCCGCGCCGTGCTGCGCTTCAATACCCACGTGCTGCTCGACGGCGACTGGCGCTTTGCGCTTGATGCCGAAGACGCGGGCCTGCGTGACGGTTGGCACCTCGGCCACTACTACGAACACCGGGCTCAGTGGCCGGGCTCGGTGGAAGAGCACATGGCCCAGGCCCACGGCCAGCACGAACCCGCTACCTGGCACGACAGCGTAGTAGCGTGGTATGAGCGTGAGTTTCCGATGCCGGAAATGGCCGAGTCGCTTAACCGCTCGATGCTGCAACTTACTTTCGGCGCCTGTGGCTACGAAACCAGGGTGTGGCTGAACGGGCGTTTGCTGCGCACTATTGAAGGCGAGGAAATTCATTACGGTGAGTACACGTCGTTTTCCTACGAATTGCAAGCCGAATTCTTACGCCCCGTTAACCGCCTGACCGTACGCGTGGCCGATACGCTGGACGCCGAAACGCCGCGCGGCAAGCAAGAGTCGCACGTGTACAAACGTGGTGGTATTTGGTACCAAACCTCCACCGGAGCCGTGCGCAGCATCTGGTTGGAAATGGTGGAACGCAACCGCCTTCGCTCCCGGGTGAGCGTGGTGAGCGTGGTAGAAGACCAACTGGTACGCTTCACCCTCACACCCCGCATCCACGACCCAGGCAACTACATACTGCGCTTAGAAGTATTTGAGCGCAACGCCCAATCGGAGAAAGGGCCCCTGGCCACTTCTGATTTTCCGCTGCGGCTCGAAGCCGGGCAACGACAGCAACGCGTGGTAATGGAAGTGCCCAATGCCCGCCTTTGGTCGCCTGAATCGCCCAACCTCTACCGCCTGGTAGCCAAGCTCATCGACCAAGACGGCTATGTGGCCCAAATTGAAACCTACTTCGGGCTGCGCAAAATTGAGGCGCGGGGCCGCTACGTGTACCTCAACAACGAGCCAACCTACTTGGACGGCATTCTGTATCAGCCCGGTACGGCCACGTACTCCGAAATTCGGCGGCATATGTACGCCATGAAAGAACTGGGCTGCAACTTGGTACGCGTGCATATTGCGGGCGTCGATCCGCGCATCTACAACTTAGCTGATGAGTTGGGGCTACTGCTCTGGATAGAAGTGCCAAGTCCGCACAGTTCCACCGCTCGCAGCCGCGAAAACCACCAAGCCGAACTGCTGCGCATGCTCACGCTGATTGGCACGCACCCCGCCGTCGTCATCTGGAGCCTATACAACGAGGACTGGGGTGCTCAGGACATTGCCACCAATCCCGAAACGCGGCGCTACATCGTGGAGATGTACCACTTCATGCAACTGGCGCATCCACAGTTTCTGGTGGTTGATAACGACGGTTGGCACCACATTTCCTACGAGGGCCGTTTGAAATCCGACTTGCTTACGGCTCACCTTTATACGCCCGACTTGCGCCGCTGGCAAGAGTTGCTCGACCGATTGGTGCAGGGCGAGTTGGAAGGCACCGCCGCTTTTCCCCTCGTCGTCGGCGACCCATTCTTCTACCGCAAGCAAGTGCCCCTGCTAGTGAGTGAGTGGGGCGGTTTCGGCTTCTCCGACTACGGCGGCCCGAAAGACGCCGAGACCCGCACCGAAGACATCCGCCTGTTCAAGCAAGAGCTCCGTGCCCGTCCTATTGCCGGCGACGTCTATACCCAAGCTACCAACATCGAAGACGAGCGTAACGGCCTTATCGATCCTCATACCGGCGCTTTGTCAGTGCCGCCAGGGTTGCTAAACTCGCGCAGTCCTAGCCAAGCCGGACAACCAACGCCCGCAAAATAACTTGCCTTCGCTTTGAAGGTTCATTCTACCACATACAAAATACCGCTCCGTAACTACTTGCGAAGCGGTATTTTGTATGTGGCACCCTCAACTCTTACTTTCAGTAATTGACTGCTAACGGTAGCCCAACCCTTAGTGCATCCGGTCGTCGCGGACGGGTAGGTTGGTTACGATTTCGCCTTCCAGCTTAAGCAGTTCCTGGAGGCGCATTTCCACCTCTTTCGAGTCGCAGTATTCTTTGGCTAGGTCGACGTAACTCACAAAATGACCGGCTTCGGACACCATAAGCTCGTAGTAGAATTTGCTGAGTTCGGGGTCAGGAATGTGTTTCCAGAGCAGCTTGAACCTTTCGCAGCTGCGGGCTTCAATGAGGGCCGATACCAAAAGTTGATCCATAAGTTGTCGCTCGCGGGGGCCACCTTTGCGCACGTGCGTTAGCAGTTGCACCACGTACTCGTCGCGGCGAGGACGGCCGAGTTGGTAGCCGCGCTTGCGCAACTCCAGCAGCACCCGCTCGAAATGGCTCCACTCCTCGGCCACCAAGTCGGTCAACTCATCCACCAGCCGGGTTTTCTCGGGATAATGAATGATCATACTGATGCCCGTACTAGCCGCTTTTTGCTCGCACCAAGCGTGATCAACGAGAATATCCTCGATGTTCTTGCTGGCAATATCCACCCACCGTGGGTCGGTATTGAGCTTGAGCTTAAGGATGGTCTTTTCTTTATCCTGAGATTCCATGTAAGTGATGCGTAAATCCTACTGAGAGTGCTAGGCGCCTTTCCGGCCTTGTTAACTAAGCCACTCAAGATAGCTGCTGTGAAGCTTAGCACAGGAGCTTGCTACAGTAGATGGGAAGCTTGAAAGACAGCAGCCCGTACCTAATTAGTCGAAAAATTGCCACCGGATACCAAGCTCAAACCGCCGGGGTAAGCTGGTGTAGTAGGGTGTCACAAAATAACCGTCGCGCAGCAGCCCTTGATTTATATAGGCCATCTTAAGGAAGACGGCCACCGTGCGGATGTCGCCGGTTACAAACACATCCGCCACGGCGAAATTAGCAGCGTTGAAGTGGTTTTGCAGAAAGAATTGCTGCGTACTAGGGCTGTAGTCATAAGGCTGCCAGCTTGATTGATAATACACTTCTGCGCCAATTTGTCCGAACAGGGCCTTCCTAAACAGATAGCCCTGATAGTACACCTTGCTGTTGGTGATGAGGTCGGGAATTCGAATTTCATCTACCTGCCCACCCCTGGTTACGTGCACTTGGTTGTCGAAGAACAAGTTACCCACGTTGAAACGGTGGCGCAACGAACCGGTAAGCAGTTGCCGGGCCGTACCTACTTGCGCGGGCTCACCAAACTCGTCGTAATACACAAGATCGGTGATATTTATAATAGCGGCTGACGCTTCCACTCGGTGTCGCCCCAATGTCTGGTCGAGGCGTGCTGTGAGCTGCTGGACATTCGTGTTCTCGAGCTCGAGACCGTCGCTATAATCGAACTGCCTTTGATCGAAATTTCTACCCCATCGATAGTGGTTGCCGCTAAACTGCTGCTGCGTAAGCGTTGGGGAATAGCTGGTAATAAGTGCCTCCCCAGTTAGCGGTCCGAGGCGAGCCCGCCCACTTGCCCAGTACTCGCCGAGTGCAGCCTCCCCGGTTGGTAAAGCGTACTCTCCGGCGGTTTCAATAGCAAATATCTTGTAACGAAAGTTGGCCGTGCCCCCCAAGAATAGATCGGTGCCATTTTCTGTTCCGGCGGAAGAGGAGATACCCGGGTCGCCGACGCGCCGACGTGTGATATAGGAAGTTCCCCGGTGACGACCATACAGGCGGTACTCCACGGCCTCACTGCGGCCCAACACGCCTACCGTGTTTTCCACCTGCTGCAACTCGGCCCGGTCGTCGGTGGCAGTGCGGCTCAGCAGCGCCACCGGAAAGAAATCTATGTCGTTGGTGTTGGAAGGGCTATTTACTGTAAAAACATCCTGAAACCGATTCATCTGCCGCCGCCAATCCGCGATGTGATAGGCCGTCAGGCCACGGCCAATCAGCCGGTACGTGTGAACAAAGCGGAGGCCGTCGCGGTGCTCGGTATTGGAAGCCTGAAACAAACGAGGAACTTCATTTCCGTAACTAAACAAATTCCCTGGAACAGTGTCCGCCGGAATTGTTACGCTCCCGTTTACTCTCTCGCCCTGCGGCTGAATACCACCTTGCTCTACTGATCGATGGCGCACATTGCTGTAATTGAACAGCGCATGGTAACGTTCGTCGGTGCTTTGAAAACGGGCAAAAAACAGGAAGTTGGTATGCTCAACTAACCCCGAACGCGAATTGGTAGCGTACAATTTATTGGCCGCGAAACGCTCATAAGCCAAACCGGCGCTGGCGTTCTTGCTGATACTCCGCGTGTACGACAACTCGAACACCTGCTCGCCGTTGCCGCCTTGAATAAAGCGAAAGAACGTGTAGGGCGACTTGGTATCGTAGTACGGAATAGTGGCCGGGTCGCGGGCGTACCGGTCGAAAACGTTGCGACCCAGGCGCGTGCCGAGCTGCGTGTTGGTGCGCCACAGCAGGGGCCGGGCGGCCGTGCCTACGTGGCCCAGATCCTGATGGAAAGTACTGTCGTGATACCAGCTGCGGGCCGAGGGGAAGTTGATGAGGGTTGTATCAATGATGCGCCCTTCTGTTCGGTCACGCAGCACGTCGTCTTCCCGGATGATGCGGGTGGTCCGAGCCCCGTACAGCACCCTCGAGGAATCGTCGAGTATCTGGGCCTGCGCCGTAGGTATGGTACTTGCCAACAAGAGCAGCACGGACAGCAAAGCCGCCCAGTAGCGCCGAAACCAGGCTATAAAAACCGTGAATTGGCGCAGCGGCCAGCAAACTGAAAAGGTGGAGAGCAAGTGGTCAGACAACAGCTTGGGGCTGAATAGCGGCTGGAAGTAGCTGGCGCAGGCGGTTCGCCCCGTCGGCCAGAAACTCCACGGCAATTGGAATGTAGAAAACGGACAGACCTACCATTTCCGTATGCAGCACGGGGTCGAGCAAACGAGTGGCATCTTTCTGCGTTGTAAAAATACGGCGCCCAGACCCGGAATACGCCTTCAATGCCGCAATTTCCTGGGTTGTAAAAACGTGGTGGTCGCCAAATTCGGCGTGGTGCACGATGTGGTAGCCAACTGCCAGCAGATAATCCCGCAACGGGCCCGGCTGCGCAATACCCGTCAACAGCACAATTTCCGAAGAGTAAGGCGTGCCAACAACTTCATTCAACTCGGTTAACGGTACCGGCGCCCCGTATGCATAGGTACTAAACAAGACGGGTATACCGGGCTGGCTGTAGCGGCGGATGCGTTGCTCTATGGCCAGTTGCTGGGCTGCCGTTAAGGTGGATTCGCACTTCGTAACTATCACCACATCCGCCCGGACCGCTCCAACACGGCTTTCACGCAGGCGCCCCGCTGGCAACACCATATCATTGTAGAAAGGCCGCTGCTGCTCGGTAAGCAGCACGCTAAAGTCGGGGCGTACCCGGCGGTGCTGATAGGCATCATCGAGAACCACGACACTGATAAGCGGTTGTTGCTGAAGCAGTTCGTGCAAACCTGCCTGCCGGTCTTCGCACACCGCCACGGGCACCTGCTCCCGAAAGTGCTGGAATTGCTGCAACGACTCGTCGCCGAGCGTGGCGGCCGTTTCGGCGGCGCTGGCGAGGCGGAAGCCGCGGGTGCGGCGGCCGTAGCCGCGGCTCAGAATAGCGGGCTGCTGGCCTTGGCGGCGCATTTCCTGCACCAGCCAGGCGACGTGCGGCGTTTTGCCGGTGCCCCCGACCCGCAAGTTGCCCACGCCAACAACGGGCACCACGCCGAACCGCGCCGACGCTTTCCAACCTTTGTCGTACAGCCAGTTGCGCACAGCCATAATGCCGGCGTACAGCCAGGCAGCAGGCAAGAGCAACAAGGAGAGCAGACCAAGCATGCCGGCAAAGTTAGCGGACCAAACCCATCAGGTATGCGTACCAGGCAGGTTGACTGTTAAATTTCATCTATGCTTTCCTTCGCCGACCGGCTACTGCACTTCCTCTCCACTTTCCCGGCGCCGCCCACTCTGCCCGACGAGGTACAGGCGTACAATCCGTACCAGGATTCCACAGTAGCCAGTCTAATGACACAGTTCGGCCAGAAATATTATGCTGACCAACGCCCCCGTGTGGCTTTGCTTGGTATCAATCCAGGTCGTTTTGGCGCTGGCCGTACGGGCGTGGCCTTCACCGATCCGGCCACGCTGGCGGGGGCGTGCGGCATTCCGAACGAGTTGCCGCAGCACCCGGAGCTAAGTAGCCAGTTCGTATATCGAGTGGTGGCGGCATTGGGCGGCCCCGCCGCTTTTTATCAAGATTTCTACCTGGGTTCTCTTTACCCGCTGGTGTTGCTGCGCCACGGCAAGAACTACAACTACTACGACTCCTCCGCTTTAACTACGGCGCTGGAACCTGCTATTCGTGTTTCCTTACAACGACAGGTTGACGAGCTAGGGCTGGTGCGCACAGCAGCCGTCTGCCTAGGCCGCCGCAATGGCTTGCTGTTTGAAAAGCTGAACAAGGAACTAGGCTTGTTCAACGAAATTCACGTACTCGACCACCCGCGCTACCTTATGCAGTACAAGTGCCGTGAGTTGCCGCTCCACGTGGCGCGCTATGCAGAAGTGTTAGGATCTGTTGTTAGCTCCTGATACCTATACTGTTACTGTGCCCCTCGCATTTCCCACTAAACGTTCAGAGCCAGAATATATGCCTACCGTCCAAGACCTAGCCCGTGTGCTTGAAGCCGCTGCTCCCCTGGCCTATCAGGAATCGTATGATAACGCGGGCCTGCAATGTGGTGACCCGCAAATGGAAGTACGAGGTGTACTCATTGCCCTCGACTGCACTCCGGCGGTAGTAGATGAGGCCCTGCGCCGAGGCTGCAACGTGGTAGTTGCGCATCATCCCCTCATCTTCCGGCCCCTCAAACGCCTTACCGGCGCCAACGAAGTCGAGCAGACACTCCTGAAAGCCATCAAAAACGATGTTGCACTCTACGCCGCGCACACCAACCTAGACAACGTCCGCCACGGCGTGAACCGCAAGCTGGCCGAGAAGTTAGGCCTTGTCAACGTGCGCATCCTCGACCCTAAAGCCGGCCTGCTCGCCAAACTTGTTACCTACGTGCCGGCCACGCACACCGAAACCGTCCTGACAGCTCTCTACGCCGCCGGCGCCGGTCAGGTCGGCGATTATTCGGCGTGTAGCTTCCGGATGGCAGGCACCGGCACCTTCACGCCCGGCGCCGACACCACTCCTTACCAGGGAGAAGTTGGATTGCCTGAAACCACACCCGAGGAGCGCGTGGAAGTACTGCTGCCCTTGCACTTGCAAAGCACCGCGCTACGGGCTTTGCGGCAGGCGCATCCGTACGAGGAAGTAGCCTACGAAATTATCAAGCTGGAAAACAGCAATCAGGAAGTTGGCTCCGGCATGGTCGGCGAGTTGCCGACGGCGCTGAGTGCGCAGGAATTTCGCGCCCAATTGAAAAAGGCGCTGCTGGTGCCGGTAATCAAGCATACTTCCTTCGAAAAATCCATAAAAACAGTGGCTTTGTGCGGAGGTGCCGGCAGTTTCCTGATTGGCAAAGCCCGCGCGGCCGGCGCCGATGCCTACGTGACCGGCGACTTGAAGTATCACGAGTACTTTCAAGCCGAGAAACAATTGATGCTCTGCGACGTAGGCCATTTTGAGAGCGAACAATTCACCGGCGAGATATTTCAGGATTTGCTTGCCTCAACCTTTGGTAGTACTTTTGCGCTCTTCATTGCCGAGACCCATACCAACCCCGTCCATTATGACTTCTAATACCGTCGCTACTGCCCCGGCCGATGTACCCGTTGCCAGCAAGCTAGAAGCCCTGCTTAACCTGCAACGCATTGACTCGCAGCTCGACGAAATCCGGCGCGTGCGTGGCGACTTGCCCGAAGAAGTGCGCGACCTGGAAGACGAAATTGCTGGCTACGAGGTGCGCGTAAGCAAGTTCGATGAGGAAATTGCTTCCCTTAACGACCAGATCAAGCAGCGCAAGCAGAACGCCAAAGACGCCGAAGGTCTTATCAAGCGCTACGAAGACCAGCAGCAAAACGTCCGCAACAACCGTGAGTACGAGGCTATTGCCAAAGAAATCGAATTGCAGAAGCTGGAAATTCAGATCTCGGACAAGAAGATCAAAGAAGCTCAGTACCAAATCGAGTTGAAAAACTCCGATATCGCAGGCACTAAGCAGCGGTTGGACGAGCGGAAGAAAGACCTTACCAACAAAAGAACTGAGTTGGATGTCATCGTAGGGGAAAGCGAAGCCGACGAGAAAAAGCTGATGGACGAGCGCTCCAAAGCCACGCAACCCGTAGAAGAGCGCCTGCTAACCGCTTACACCCGTATCCGTGGCAACGTACGCAACGGCCTAGCCGTGGTAACGGTAAAGCGCGATGCTTGCGGCGGCTGCTTCAACACGGTCCCCCCCCAGCGCCAAGCCGACATCATTTCGCACAAGAAAATCATCGTGTGCGAACACTGCGGCCGGGTACTAGCCGATGTAGAAGCCCGCATTTCCTAAGCTTTAGATTTTCTAACTTAAAAAAGAACGGCCTGAGTGCCGTTCTTTTTTTGCTATGAAGTTTTCCGCTCAGGCACGCAAAAAGATTCGTAGAGGGGCGCAGAAGCTGCTAGTCTTGCTGACACTTATCTACAGACTCCTTGGCGAAACATTCTGCGCCCCTGTGCTGGTGCAGCGAGTATCACGCCAGCCCGAAGCTGCTGCTCAAAGCGCCCTCACTGCTCGACAAGCCCGTGCTTATGCAGAGGTGCTAAAAATGCGTGCTGAGGCGGCTCGCGCCCTGCTGCAGGAAACCCCACCTAACTCGGCTGGCACCTTACTGGTTCAAGACTGTCTTAGCATTACGGAACTGATGGTCGGCCAGGATGCCAGCCGCTATGCCGCTACTGTTGAGGCGCAAAACCAGCGACTGGAAGCGCTGGGAAAAACCAGAGAACCTGGAGCGCTACCGCAATATGCGCGGGCTGAAATTCAGTTGCATCAAGCGGCGGCGCAGGTGGCTTTTGGGCACGAAGTACAGGGAGCCTGGAACTTACGGCAAGCTTACCAGCAGATGCAAGCCACCGTGAAACGCTATCCAAAGTATCTGCCGGCTCGCAAAACATTGGGCATGATGCAGTTCTTTATCGGCTCGTTGCCGCAAGGCTACCGCTGGTTTTTGAAGCTGCTAGGTTTGCCTGGCAGCATCACAAGCGGGCTCAGCAATCTGCGCGCTGCTGCTCATCAGCCTAATGATTTCCAGACCGAAGCCCAGATCATTCTGGCTCTGATAGAAGAAACCTACTACAAAAAGCCTACCGAAGCCCTGCAACTCGTTGTTCGCCTACGTGAGCAGCAACCCGACAACCTACTGTTCAACTACCTGCTTATCAGCCTCAACAAAAAGCAGCATCGCACCGATGCGGCGTTGGCTGCTTACCGCGCCCACCCCACAGGAGTTGGCTACATACCGCTTCCCTATCTGCGCCACATGGCCGCCGACTTGCTACTTTATCAGGGTCAATATGCTGCCTCACGCCGCGAAAACGAGCTTTTTTTGAAAGAGTTTCGAGGTGCCCATTATCGCAAAGACGCGTATTTCAAGCTTTACCTCGCCGCCTGGCTCTCGAACGATGGGCGTGCAGCCGACCAATACCGCCAACAAATTGATGCGGGTGGCCGCACTATAGTAGAAGAAGACACTTACGCCCAACGCTTTTACGACGACCAGCAACCACTAAACCGCCAACTCACTCGCGCCCGCCTGCAAATTGACGGCGGCTACTACCGGGAGGCTCTCGCCACGCTGGTCAATTTTCGGACCACGGCTGCCACTTCCCTACGCGACCAACTAGAGGCACCTTACCGCCGCGCCCGCGCCTGGCAGGGCCTTGGCCAGCTGGATTCCGCCCGTTTGTTTTTCGCCCGCACCATCGCATTGGCGGGTACGGCTCCTTACTACTTTGCACCGCAGTCGGCCTTGCAGCTTGGTTACTTGTATCAGGCGGAAGGGCAAAACAATACGGCCAAGGCTTATTTTCAGAAAGCCCTGAGCTACCCCAAACACGAGTATAAAAACAGCACCGACACCAAAGCCAAGCTAGCCCTGGCCGAGTTAAAATGACTTGCCGTTTGCTGGAGCCCGCCTAGCCATTAACTAAGGCTTGGGCGCATTACGCTTCAAACTATAGGCCAGCCAACCGGGTTAATTTCCCAATCGGCAGATGTGCAACGCTGTTCGGCACTGTGCAACTTGCCCCCACCGCACGCGCTGCCTGCTCCTAGTATCTTCGCCCCGTGTTATCTGTTCCGCTCACCGACCTGCCCTTCGACTTTCGCGCCCGTGCTTTGCACTGGGGTAGCCAATTCATTTACTGCGCTTATTTTGAACCCAACGACTTAGCTTATCCTAGTGGCACTTTCGACCGCATTCTGGCTGTAGCTGCAACAGCCACCAACACGCCTGGCACGCTAACGGCGCTACGAGAATGGCTTGGCTCTGCCCCCGCTGCCGCCCCGGTTTGTGGCTTTGTCACCTATGACGTCAAAAATGAAGTTGAAGCCCTGAGCAGTGATAATTTCACGGAATTAGACTGGCCACAGCTGCATTTCTTTCGCCCGCAAGTTTGGTTGCACTGGCGCACAGACACGCTGGAGATTTATGGCGAGGAAATAGAAGGCGTGCTGGCTGCTATTTTAGCTGCGTCGGCGCCACCGTCAACGCCCGCCCAGGTGCCACCTTTACGTTCCCGGATGCCTAAAAGCGAGTATTTGAGGGCCGTAGCGGCCATTCGCGAAGACATACTGAATGGCGAGGTGTACGAGTTGAATCTGTGCCAGGAGTTTTACGCCGAGCAGGTACGGTTACACCCGGCAGCTATTTTTCTTGAACTCAACGAGACGTCTCCCACCCCTTTTGCCGGCTTCTACCGTTGGCACGACCACTACCTGCTCTGCGCCTCACCCGAACGGTTTCTGGCCCACCACCCCCCCACCCTCGTTTCCCAACCCATCAAGGGCACCATCCGGCGCGGCACTACGCCCACCGAAGACGAACAGCAACGCTTCACGCTGCTGCACGACGAAAAGGAGCGTGCCGAGAACCTGATGATCGTGGACTTGGTGCGCAACGACCTCGCCCGCGTTGCCAAAACCGGCACGGTGCGCGTGCCCGAGCTGTTCGGACTCTACCCTTTCCGCCACGTCTGGCAAATGATATCAACGGTACAAGCCGAGCTACAACCCGGAGTAGACCTAATCGATGTACTGCGCGCTACCTTCCCCATGGGCTCGATGACCGGCGCCCCAAAAATTCGAGCCATGCAACTGATCGAGCACTACGAGTACAGCCGCCGCGGCCTCTACAGTGGCAGCATCGGCTACGTGTGGCCCACGGGTGAGTTCGAGTTCAACGTGGTTATTCGCAGCCTGCAATACCGCGCCGACACCAACTACTTAAGCTTCCAAGTTGGTTCGGCCATCACCTACGATTCCGTACCGGAACGCGAATACGAGGAGTGCCTCCTCAAAGCCCAAGCAATGCTGGAAGTGCTAGGAGTAGCAAGTTTGTGAAGTTGTGGAATGGCGAATTTCAGGTTCAATCTGTGCCGTTTGCGCCAGTTAAACAGCAAACCCACTGTCTCACAATCTCATAAGTTCACCACCTCCTCTGTCTGCCATTCTGTCATTTTCACCCCAAAACAGCTACCTTTGCCGTTCTCCCGAACGTGAAGCTGACGCCGCGCCTCAACCCATGTCTCAACCGCTGATTACTTTAGATTTCCTCGATACCCTGCCTACTCCCACCCCGGACGCTACCACGCACGAGGATAGCCCGTCGGGTGCCGTGCGCGTGAGTCCGGCCACCGAAACGGGCCGCAAACGCAAGCTCTACATCGAGAGCTACGGTTGCCAAATGAATTTCTCGGATTCCGAAATCGTGTCCAGCATCTTGTTTGAGGAGGGCTTCGACACGACCGAGCAGCTAGAAGGTGCTGATTTGGTGTTGCTTAACACTTGTTCGATCCGTGAGAAGGCCGAGCAGACCGTGCGCATGCGCCTTTCGCAGATCAACGGCCATAAGAAGCGCAACCCGGGCCTGCTGGTGGGCGTGCTGGGCTGCATGGCCGAGCGCCTAAAAAGCAAATTCCTAGAAGAAGAAAAGCTAGTGGACTTGGTAGTTGGCCCCGATGCCTACCGCGACCTGCCACAACTTATTCAGCAGGTAGACGGCGGCCAAAAGGCCGTGAACGTGCTGCTTAGCCGCGAAGAAACCTACGCCGATATCACGCCGGTTCGCTTGAATTCCAACGGCATCACGGCTTTCATCAGCATCATGCGCGGCTGCGACAACATGTGCTCGTTCTGCGTGGTACCCTTCACCCGGGGCCGCGAGCGAAGCCGCGACGCGCACAGCATCATCCGCGAAGCACAGGACTTGGTGGCCGCTGGCTACAAGGAAGTTACGCTGCTCGGCCAGAACGTAGACTCCTACAAATGGGCTTCGGAAGATGGCACCGAACACGTCAACTTTGCGCAGCTCCTGGAGCGCGTGGCGCTGGTCAGCCCCGACCTGCGGGTACGCTTCTCCACCTCGCACCCCAAAGACATCACCGACGAGGTCCTGCACACCATAGCGCGCCACGACAACATCTGTAAGTATATCCACCTCCCGGCCCAAAGCGGTAATTCCCGCGTTCTGGCCCTCATGAACCGCACCTACGACCGGCCTTGGTACGAGGACCGGGTGCGGGCTATCCGTCGCATACTGGGCGAAGAATGCGCCATTTCCACCGACATGATTTCGGGCTTCTGCTCCGAGACCGAGGAAGAGCACCAAGACACGTTGAGCCTCATGGAGTTCGTGCACTACGACATGGCCTACATGTTCTTTTATTCCGAGCGCCCCGGCACGCTGGCTGCCCGCAAGCTGGATGATGACGTACCGCTGCTCGTGAAAAAGCGCCGGCTTCAGGAAGTAATCGACCTACAGCAGCAGCACAGCCGCCTGCGCAACCAGCTAGCCATTGGTAAAGTGCACCGCGTATTGGTTGAGAATTTCTCGAAACGCTCCGCTGAGCACCTT
>NZ_CAXTBM010000034.1:0-64165 GCF_964242765.1 uncultured Hymenobacter sp. | reverse complement strand
GTACCGAATAAGCCGTTTTGCAGCGTGCTTTTCGAGAGGCCCGCATCGGGGCGCGGGTAGTCGTTGGACGGGTTTTCGGGCGTCCAGTAGTTGTGCACCCCGCTGTTCTCGATGCCCTGCGGGTCGAAAATCCCGGCGTACTCGTAGTTAATCATTTGCCCGATGCGCGCAAACACTTGCATCGACAAGTCGAAACCCTTGTAGCTCAAGTCACTACTGAAGCTGCCGCTCCATTTCGGCACCGCCGTACCTAGTACGCGCCGGTCGTTGGCGGCCGTAATCCGGCCGTCGCCGTCTAGGTCTTTCACCTTGATCTGGCCCGGCTTCTGACCGAAAACCCGCGCCTCATCGGCTTCCTCGGTCTGCCAAATACCTAGCTTTTCGTAGTCGTAGAACACGCGCACCGGCGAGCCAATAAATAGGCCGTTGGTGATGTCGTTGGCGCCGGTACCCAGCGCCAGAATTTCTTCTTTGTTCTTGAACCACGTAACGCCCACGTTCCAGCGCAAGGCCTCGGTTTCCAGCACCCGCGCATTCAAGCCCACTTCCACCCCGCGGTTGCGGGTTTCGCCAATGTTCTGGGTGATAAACGACACGCCCGAGGTGAGGGGCAAGAAACGGTTCAGCAGCAAGTCGTGCGTTTTGGTGTCGTACACGTCCACCGAGCCCGTTACGCGGTTTTGCAGCAAGGCGAAATCCAGACCCACGTTTTTGGTCAGCGAAATTTCCCAGCCCAGCTCCGGGTTGCCGATGCGGTTGGCAAAGGTGTAGCCCGCGGCACCCGTTTCGCCAAACGAGTACGGAATGCGGCTCAGCAAGCTCTGCGACGAGTAAGCGGGCACGTCGTAGTTGCCGGCGCGGCCGTAGCTGACGCGCAGCTTCAGGTCGGTTACCGGCGTCACGCTCTTCATAAATTCTTCGTCGATGATGCGCCAAGCCACGGCGGCCGACGGGAAGAACGAGCCTTTATTGCCCTTAGCTAGCTTCGACGACAAATCTTCGCGGCCAGTCAGTGTGAGCAGGTATTTGCCTTTGAAGCCGTACTGCACGCGGCCCGTAAACGAAATCAGCTTGCTGTCGGTGTAGCCGCTGTTGATACCAACTTGCTGGTTGGCATTGGCCAGGGCATAGAACTGCTGATACGCCAGCAACTGGTTGCGGCCCTGCGCGTTGGAATTCTCGGTGTTGAACGTCAGCAGTGACGAAACGCCGGTAGCCGTGAGCGAGTGGTTGCCGAAAGTCTTGTTGTAGTTGAGGATATTTTCCCAGCTCCAGTTGGTTTCAAACTGGGTACCGTACGACGACTGTGGAACTTGCCCGTTGCGGTCGATGGTGTTCTGCCCCAGGTAGATACCCGTGCGCTCGTTGGAGAGCGTCAAGCCCAGGTTGGAGCGCAGGTTCAAGCTCGGCAGAATCTGGTAGCTCAGGTACGCCGTGGAAAAGGTACGGGTCCGGCGCAGGTTGTTTTCATAATTGCCGGGCAGCTCATCCGACAGCGGGTTGATGGCGGCCTGGTTGTTGGGGTAGCTGACAATGTTGCCGTCCGCATCGTAAGGCAAGGTCAGCGGCGTGATTTTGTTGGCTTGGTTGGTGGGGTCGCGCCGGAAATTCTGATTGTAGTACGTGAGCTGGTTTTGCAGCCCGATGTGCACCTTATCGTTGAGGGCCTGGTCGATGTTGGCCCGGAACGAATACCGGTTCAGATTGTCTTTACGAAACAATCCCTGCTCGTTGTAGTAATCGGCCGACAGGTAGAACTTGGTTTTCTCCGAGCCGCCCGACAAGCCAACCTGGTGTTCCTGCTGCACGCCTTGCCGAAGCAGCAAATCGGCCCAGTTGGTGGAGGTGCCGTTGGCAATGGCCTGCAACTCCGTGGCGGTAAAGATGGCGGGGTCGTCGGCTTCGCTGTTCCAACGGCCACTGGCCCGGTTGGCTTCGCGCTTCTGGGCCACATACTGAGCCCCGTTGTTTACTTCCGGATAAAACACCTTGTCGGTGATGCCGTAGTAGGAGTTGAGCGTGACGCGCGTTTTGCCGGCCGCTCCTTTTTTAGTGCTAACAATGATAACGCCGTTGGCACCCCGCGCCCCGTAAATGGCCGTGGAGGCGGCATCTTTGAGCACCTCCATGGAGGCAATATCGTTGGGGTTGATGTCCTGAATGGAGTTGTACTGTACCCCGTCCACGATGAACAGCGGCCCGTTGCTGGCATTAATGGAGCGGTTGCCGCGCACCGTGATATTGACGGCCGCCCCGGCTGAACCACCGGCACTGGTAATATCGACGCCCGGCAGCCGGCCCTGCAACGATTCCATGACGTTAGCCACGGGCACTTTCTTCAGGTCCTCTTCCTTCACCGACACGATAGAGCCCGTCACGTCGCTCTTCTTCACCTGCCCGTAGCCGATTACCACCACTTCGTCCAGGGCTTTGGTGTCCGATGAGAGTCTGATGCTCAGGTCGCCTTGGTCTTTGGCCGTTACGGTTTGGGTGACGTAGCCGATGTAGCTAACCGTAAGCTGTACCTCGCCGGTGGCGGGTACGCTCAACGTGAATTGCCCATCGGGGTTGGTAGAGGCGCCGTTAGTGGTGTTTTTGACGAGCACCGTCACGCCGGCTAATCCTTCGCCCGTGGCGGCATCCAGCACTTTTCCTGAAAGTTGCCGGGTCTGTTGGGCCCAGGCCGGAGCGGCTGCGCACAACAGGATGGCAGGTAGTAATAAACCGTGTTTCATACGAGTGGGAATTGAAGTGAAGAGCAAAGTCAAGCCCGTGAGGCAGCTTGGGGTTTATCAATAAAGACAACCCTGTTAGCTAATATTAAGTGAACCAATCTCTTCCAAGACCGTTTAACGGCTGTTTTTTTATGCAATCGTTACCGGCAACGTTGCCATAAGCAGCGCTGGCGCTCACTGTTCCGCTAGGCGGTGGCTACCTTTGGCTGCTACTACAAAACCGTTTTTATCTTGGACGGAAAGAAGCTACTCCTTCTTCAGTCTTATCTTTTTGTCTTCTTTCATGAAAGCACTCCTGCTTGTCGACATTCAAAACGACTTTGTCCCTGGTGGCGCGCTAGCGGTAGCCGATGGCGATGCTATTGTTCCGTTGCTCAACGAGTTACAGCCGCGGTTCGAGTTGGTAGTAGCCACGCAAGATTGGCACCCGGCCGGGCACGGCAGCTTTGCGAGCAGCCACCCTGGCCAGCAGCCTTTCCAGCAGATCGACTTGCACGGCCTACTCCAAACGCTCTGGCCCAACCACTGCGTGCAAGCCACCCCCGGCGCCGAGTTTCACCCTACCCTCGACCAGCACCGCATCGAGGCTATCTTCCGCAAAGGCACCAACCCCGAAATCGATTCCTACAGCGGCTTCTTCGACAACGGGCACCGCAAAGCCACCGGCCTCACCGACTACCTGCGCGGCCGCGGCGTAACGCAGGTGTACCTAGCCGGCCTAGCCGCCGATTACTGCGTGTATTTCTCGGCGAAAGATGCGCTGGCGCAAGGCTTCGAAGTCTTCTTTGTGGAAGATGCCACCCGCGCTATTTCCGCCGAGGGCTACCAGCAAGCCCGCGCCGACTTGCTGGCGCACGGCGCCCATTTTCTGAAAGCTGCCGACGTACATTAAGGTACTTCCTGAATTTAGCACGGTGTAGAGACGCCACACTTGGCGTCTCGTCGTTGAACGACCAACGTGCAGACTAAACAACCTCGGCAACGACGAGACGCCAAGTATAGCGTCTCTACACCGGTTTAGTTTGAAGCTGCGTGGAACGAGTATTGGTGCTGCTGTTCACCCGCATTAGTCTGGATAGGCTTCCAAGATATGTTGCTGGTAACTCCTATCTGTCCTTCCGACCGGAGGGAGGAATCTGAGTAAGGTCGCTGAACGAATGAACTCAGATTTCTCCCTCCGGTCGGAAGGACAACAGCTTGGGAATAAGTCAATCTATTTCTTTCGAGCCACGACCGAGTAGAGCATAGGCAGCTTATCGGGGAGGTGGCGCAGGCGGTAGCGCCGTTCTGCTATCTGTTCTAGCTGCGCAAAGCAATTGTAGGGCGAGTAGTCGTACTCGTCGAAGTGGCTGATTTCTAGGTTGTGGCGCAGGAGGCTGCCGAGTACTTCGCTGAGGCTGTGGTTCCAGGAAACGGCCGGACACCCAATCGGCGCGGCGCGGTCGGCGTAGGTGCCGGCTTCCGTTTCAACGATAGCCTCCCGGTTGAAATAAGAATACTGCACCTGCGTGAAGTCGTTGTCGAACATCCAAACGACAGGGTGAAACTCGACCAGCACCAACCGGCCCCCGGGCTTTAGGAAATGCGCTACCACGGCGGCCCACTGGTTGAGGTCGGGGAGCCAGCCAAGCACGCCGTAGGTGGTAAACACGATGTCGAACTGCTGATGCAAGTGCTGCGGCAGCCCGTACACATCCGAGCAGATAAACGTGGCGTTAAGTTGCAACTGCGCAGCTAGTTCGTGGGCCTTCGCTATGGCTTTGTCGGATAGATCAACGCCCGTTACCTGCGCCCCCAGCCGACTCAACGACAGCGAATCTTGACCGAAATGGCATTGCAAGTGCAGAATGGTTTCATCCGTTACGTCGCCTAGCAAGGCCAGTTCTACTTCGTTCAGCGAAGACTTACCGGCCACAAAACCAACCACATCATAAAACTCGGAAGCTAAATGGTACTCGGTTTTAGCGTTCCAGAGTTGCTGATTCTGCGCGAGGAAATTAGCAGGGGTGTCCATACGAAGCGAAATCTACGGTATGTCTTCCTTTTCCATGGAAAACTCCTTCATTAAGTCAAGCACCTCGTTTTCAATCTGAGTTGAAGACAACGCCTTGAATTTAGGGTCACGGGGGTTGAAGTAGCCTACAAGTCGTTCGAATTCCTCGGGGGTAGTAGTAGTGAAACCCATCGACCAATCTGGAAAAGCCCGCTGTGAAATCTTCCCGTCGGAGAGCTTGAAAACCCGAGTGTGGCGAAAGTCCTGCTCGATCTGTTGATAGAGCGCCGTTACTTCCGCTTGCTCTCCTTCGAGCACCTGCATTATACTATCACCGCAGAAGAGCAACATACCCGTAATGCCGCGTTTGGTATTTTTAGCTCTTGACTTCAGTAAAATAGTTTTTAACTCCTGTTCGTCCAGTTGCCCCGCCACTGAACTTAAGTACACAATATGATGCATTGTTAACGCCTTGTTTTCTTGTTTATTACGCACTTTTTCAGTGCATGTTTATATGAATTGCGCAGGTGGTTAAAGCCCCTCTCTACGGTAATACGATTTAAGAAAGCAAGTTGTAAAAAACAATGAATGAACACAACCCTACTCGCTGGATAAACACGTTCTTCTGCGAAATAAACTGGTATTTGCACGCGCAGTAGTCACACAAGTGCTGGCGCTGGCATAACAGAAGATGCGTAGTAAGCAACCTTTCCTGTTGGAGCCGGGTACTATCAGATCAATCTGCTTGTTGCGCATGAAACTGAACTTACCGAAACTTCTGCCCGACCAGACGGAAGCCATTTTGCATACCCTGGCTTTGGTGGCAGGTGGTTTAGCAGCAGGGCTACTTATTAAATTCGTTGTCTTTCGGATACTGCGAGCGTATAATAAACGTGAAACCACGCTTCTCTCGCACTCCGTAGCCCGGCACTTGAACCATGCCAGCACCTTCTTTTTTCCGGTGCTTACCGTATTGTTTGTGCTGCCCTTAGCCCCGCTTTCGCCCAAGCATGCGGGGGTACTGGAGCGAATAGCCGTAACCGCCTTTGTCATCACGTTTGCGTGGGGGCTGGTGAAAACGGTGGACGTGATTGAGGACCTGGTGAAGCAGCACTACCAGCTCGACGGCGACAACAACTTAGAGGTACGCAAGCTGTTCACGCAACTACAGTTTGTGCGCAAGCTGGTCGTTTCGATAATAGTGTTTGTTGCAACGGCCCTTATCTTGATGAGCTTCGCTACGGTGCGCAGAATCGGGACGGGGCTGCTGACCTCGGCGGGCATTGCCAGCGTTATTGTGGGCTTTGCGGCGCAACGCTCTATTGCTAACTTACTGGCCGGCTTTCAGATTGCCTTTACGCAGCCTATTCGCATTGATGATGTGCTGGTGGTGGAGGGCGAATGGGGCCGGGTCGAGGAAATAACGTTCACGTACGTGGTGTTGCGTATCTGGGACGAGCGGCGGCTGGTGCTCCCCATCAACTACTTCATCGAGAAGCCTTTCCAGAACTGGACCCGAAGTGCGTCGCAGCTCATCGGCACGGTCTTTATTTACACCGATTACACGTTGCCGGTAGAAGAGGTACGAACCGAGTTGAAACGCCTCGTAGAAAAAAATCCGCTCTGGGACCAACGGGTGTGCGTGCTGCAAGTCACCGATTCCAAGGAACGCACGATGGAACTGCGGGCGCTGATGAGTGCTTCTAATTCCAGCCGGGCCTTTGATCTGCGCTGTGAAATACGAGAGCAGTTATTGGCTTTCATTCAAGACAAGTACCCCGACAGCCTACCCAAAACTCGCACTACCATGGACGCTTCGGAGCAGCCTTTTCTGCCCACAGGCGCAACGGCTGAAGCAGGCTGAACAGCAACTAAAACCCTCTGGAGAGCATTTGCAGTTCTCTTATCAAGTGCTGCACTACTGCCGTTTACAAGTTGCGACCCACCTAGGCTTCCTCTCGGGTACTATCTAAAGCTCAACAATACCCGGTAACGCCGTATCTTGGCAGGTTCCTACTTATCGGGCGTAGTGCTTGGTTGCTGAAACACGCCCATTTCTTTTGTTTACTTCATGATTCAGCTAGAATACTTCACTCCCGCCGACTTTCAACAATTGATTGATTGGATTCAAGACCCGGAATTGCTGCAAAATTGGTCGGGGGCGTTGTTCAGCTTTCCGCTCACGGAAGACAAGCTCGCGTGGTATCTGGAAGGCACCAACAACCCTCCAGAATCGGACGCCTTGGTGTTCAAAGCCATTGAATCGAAGAGCGGCCAGACAGTAGGCCACATTTCACTCGGCGGCATCAGCTACAAAAACAATGCGGCCCGTATCAGCCGGGTGCTTGTAGGCAACACCACGGCCAGGGGCCGGGGCGTGTGCCAGGGCATGGTGAAAGCCGTGTTGAAAATCGGATTCGAGGAACTGGGCTTGCACCGCATCGACCTCGGGGTCTACGATTTCAATACGGCGGCCATTGCCTGCTACGAGAAGTGTGGCATGAAGAAAGATGGCGTCATGCGCGACGTCCTCAAACACGGCGAAAGCTATTGGAGCCTCATAGAAATGAGTATGCTGGACTACGAGTGGCAGGAATTACACGGCAAGAAATAAGGTGAAGCTACACGGTTGATCCAATCAGCGTGTTGCTTTGTGACCGTGTATGTCACTCGCCTCGCTCATCGACACAGAAAAGCGTGGCCCAGCGTAAGGCAGAAACATTCAGTTTTCCGCGCTACGCTGGGCTACAGCTCTATAACCTGCTACGTCCAGTATTGGACGGGCGCGTGAGGAAACCGGCGTTGCCACTCTTCATAAAAGAACTGACGCAGTGGCCGCATGTCATCGGGCTGATAAACATATTTCACGCCGCCAAACTTGTTGCGCTTGGCCGCCCGGATGCTTTCGTCGAAGTTGAGGGAAGTGTTGGGGTACCACTCGCGTAGCACGTCGCGGGAGCCGGGCGTGAAGCGGTGCGTGATAAACTCCACGGTCAGGTCGCAGTCGAAATCGAGGGCCGCGGCCACTCGGTCGAGTAAGTTGGTGTAGTGCTCGCGCCAATCGGGGATGAGCATGATGGGAGCCAACACCACCCCCACCGGATAGCCGCCCCCGCCCTGCTCAACGGGCAGCGCAAGCTTACGCAACGCTTGGATGCGAGCTTCCACGGAGGCCGTGCCGCCTTCCATACGCCGGGCGACGGGCTCGGCATTCAAGCTAACCCGGGCGCGGGTGTGTCCTTGGTGCGGCAAGTCCAGCAACGCATCAACATGGTCGTACTTGCTAACGAAGCGCAACCGGGCCCCTTCGCGCGTGCCGTAATGCCGAATGCATTCGGCCAGGCTACCCGTTAGGTGTTCGATGCCCAACACGTCGGTGTAGCAGCTTACTTCGAAGCTGGTGAGACGACCGGCTTGCTCGTAGCTGATGGTGTTTTCGAGGAGTTGGGGCAGGTTGGCAAGCACGCGCACTACGGGCGGGCCTTGCAAACTGCCCGCCAGGTAGCAATACTGGCAGTGGGCGGGGCAACCTTCGGCCAAGTTCATTTGCCAATCGGCGGAGGGCGGCGTGGGCTGCAAGCGCAGGGCACCGGCCGGTGCCTTTACCACGGCCAGCGTGTTTTTGGCGTTGCGGTAGGTTTCGCGCGCGTCGGCACCGCGCAGGTTGGTTAGGCGGTTGCTTTTCAGCACTTCCACCTCCAAGTCGTGCGCCATTACCCGCTCGTAAATCTGCTGGCCGAAAGGCTCATCAAGGGCATCCGGCGTGAAGAGCACCCGCTTCGGCAGCCACAGTTTGGCCGACTTGGTTAGGGGTTCGGGAGCAACAAAAGGAGCTGACGCTGGCTGATCAAACAACGGTAATACGGGCAAGGAATCGAACATGAAGTAGCGGATTTGGTAGCTGTTGATAGAACAACAAAGTCCACCATATAAGTCCTCGAAACCGCTTGAATACCGGGAATTTTCAGCTTTTTTTAAGTGAATCGCACTCTTAAAATCAGAGGATTTAAAGCGTTAAAATGGATGTTTCGGCAAGCTAGAGTTTATCGGAATGACAGGTACCGAGTTGGATAGCCTCTTAGTTGGAGTAGCCCGTTCTGCTTGCACAACGGAGTTTGCCCGATGACGCTACTTTCACTACAGTAGCTGCTTCGTTAGTAGGCTGCACAAGCTGCCAAGGCACCTTTTCTGCATCTTTCGACGTACCCTGGAATTCCGTTTCACCGATTATTGTCTTTTCTCTTCCGCCCCGGCCTGATGCCTTCCGCATCGGGCTGGGGCTGGCCCCTGAACCACTGTCACTCAACCTATGCCTACCAACGATATTTCCGCTGACCAACCCGTAACCGACGTTATCCTCATTGGCGCGGGCATCATGAGCGCCACGCTCGGAATGATGCTCAAAGAGCTGGACCCCAATCTGACCATTACCATTTTCGAGCGGTTGGACGTAGCCGCCGCCGAAAGCTCCGACGCGTGGAACAACGCCGGCACCGGCCACTCCGCCTTTTGCGAGCTAAACTACACGCCCGAGCGCCGCGATGGCTCCATCGACATCAGCAAAGCCTTGAAAATAGCCGAGCAATTCGAGGAGTCCAAGCAGTTTTGGTCTTTCCTGGCCGAGCGCTACGAGGTGAAAGATATTCAGCGCTTTATCAATCATATTCCTCACATGAGCTTTGTGTGGGGAGCCAAAAACGTGGAGTATTTGCGCAAGCGTCACGCGGCCCTCACGCAGTCGGCCTTGTTCAAGGGCATGGAGTTTACCGAAGACCAAGAGCAGCTTCAGCACTGGATGCCGCTGGTAATGGAAGGCCGTGACCCGCAGCAACCTGTGGCTGCTACACGCATGGACTTGGGTACTGACGTCAATTTCGGTTCCCTCACCCGCGGTATGTTCAACCTGCTGCAAGTGAAGCCGGGCGTTACGTTTCACTTTCACCATGAGGTGCAGAAGCTACGGCAGAAAGAAGACGGTTTGTGGCGCATCAAGGCCAAGAACTTAACTTCGGGCGAGACCATAAAACTGCGCGGACGCTTCGTATTCATCGGAGCCGGGGGCGGCTCGTTGCCGCTGCTCGAAAAATCGGGAATACCGGAAGCCAATGGCTTCGGTGGGTTCCCGGTGAGCGGACAGTGGCTGAAGTGCATCAACCCGGCCGTAATTGCGCGGCACCAAGCCAAGGTGTACGGCAAAGCGGCCGTCGGCTCGCCGCCTATGTCGGTGCCGCACCTGGATACGCGTATGATAGAAGGCAAGCGCGAATTGCTGTTTGGCCCCTACGCCGGTTTCAGCACCAAGTTCCTGAAAACCGGTTCTTATCTAGACCTGCCAGGCTCGATTCAGCTCAATAACCTGCGGCCCATGATTATGGCCGGCTTGAAGAATATTCCGCTCACCAAGTACCTCATTCAGCAGGTGCGCCAGTCGCCACAAGACAGGTTAGCGGCTTTGCGGGAGTATTTGCCCGAGGCCCGGCCCCAAGATTGGGAACTAGCCATTGCCGGTCAGCGCGTGCAGGTCATCAAGAAAGACAAGAAAGAAGGCGGCGTGTTGGAATTCGGGACGGAAGTGGTGAGTGCCGCCGACGGCTCTATTGCGGCCTTGCTGGGGGCTTCGCCAGGGGCTTCTACGGCCGTGAGCATCATGGTAAACCTGATTCAGAAGTGCTTTCCGCAGCAGTCGGCTACGCCGGAATGGCAGGCATGCTTCCGCGAAATGCTTCCCTCCTTCGGCCAGTCTTTGTCCGACGACCCGGAACTGGTAGCACGGATTCGGGCGCGCACGAATGCGGTGCTGGGCCTCAACGTAGAATCAGTGGCGGAGAAGCAGTAAGCGCCCATTAACTATAATAAAAGGGTGAATTTCGAGGTTGGCAGTTGGTTAGCCAGCCCGAAATTCACCCTTTTATTGTGCTTGCGTTGTTGCCGGACTAGCGGTTGTTCATTTGCTGAAACGTAGCATCGAGCTCCGTCCGGGATGCCAATCGGTTCTTTTCCGACGTGCCGTATCCTACTTCCATTTCGCCGGCGGCCAGCCGTTCCATCACCGAATCGGCAAACTCATTCACGGGCACGCCAAAATCGTGCAAGCCGGGGCCGCCCAAATCGGTGTTTACTGCTGGCGGCACAATTTCCAATACCCTGATGGGCGTATCCTTTAGCTGATGCCGCAAAGAAAGCGTGAAGGAGTGCAGGGCGGCTTTGGTGGCACTATAGATGGGCGCAAACGCAGCCGGTGCAAAAGCCAAACCCGACGTGACGTTGATAATAGCCGGAGCAGGCTGCTCGCGCAGGTGGTTGATGAACAGAACACTTAAGTGGATGGGGGCGTCCACGTTGATGGCAATTTCTTGTTGACGGGTTTCCCACGCTTCGGTATCGGTAGCCAGCGACACTCGATTTTGGATGCCCGCATTGTTCACCAGCACATTCACGGTTGGAAACTCAGTCCGGACCCAGGCCAACAGCGCCACTCGCTCGGCGGCTACGGCCACGTCGCAGATGCGCGTGTGCAAACCGGGTAGCTTCTGCTGGGCCTCCTGTAGCTTGTCGGCCCGGCGGCCACACACGATAACCGTGCTGCCGGCTTTCACGAAACGCTCGGCCAAGGCAAAGCCGATACCCGAGGCGCCCCCGGTAATAAGAACTGTATTTGCGGCTAGATTCATGCGTGTAGTGGTAGGTGAAAACAAGAACGAGGCGCGCTTGCTACCTAGCTTTACTACGACTTTCGCCACGGGGTTGTGGTAGCTTAGGCTCCTATTTGAGCTCTAACGCTTAGCCTGCACCAGACTACTGGTTTCGAGAATTACGGAATAGCCGGCAAAAACACTTCCGTCAGCATACACCGGACACTCCCGCCCCCAATGGTTTCGATGGTAGGAATGGGCAGCGGCAGCAGTTCGCAGTACTTACGCAAGGTGCCGTGTTGAGCGGGCGTAAAGGCATCAAAGGCGCTTTGCGACATAGCCAGTTGCGCTGGCCCGTTGCTGGGTTGCAACGCCAGCAGATTACCAGCGAAATGCGCCACTTGCGCCAGCGAAATATCCACGATTTCGTGGCCGGTGGCCGTGAGAGAAGCTACTATGTTGGCCCGCTCCGCAGCATCTACTATACTTTCTAGACACACTACAGCAAACCCCGCCCCAATGCTCAGCATCACGTTGGTGTGGTAGATTTCCTGGCTGTGGGCATCATGGGCCCGGAAAGACACTGGCCGGTACCCAAGTTGAGCTGCTACGTCCGCGAACAAGCGGGCATCGGTCCGGGGCGAGAGGCAGGCATAGGCAATCCGGTGCTCGTGGTCGAAGAGGATGCTGCCCGTGCCCTCTAGAAACCGGCCGGCCTGCTCGCTCGACGAAAGGTCGATGATTTCGGTGACGATAAACTGGCGGCGTAGGGCTTCCAGGATATCGAGGCGGCGCTCGGCGCGGCGGTTAGGAGCACACATCGGATAAAGCACCGCCCGGCCATCAGGATGCAGTGTGAGCCAATTGTTGGGGAACACCGCGTCGGGTTTCACGGGCTCCGGGGTGTCGTCGAAAACCAATACGTTTACTCCTTTGGCGCGCAGCTTGTCAACCATGGCATCAAACTCAGCGAAAGCAAGCGCTTGCAGGGTGGCCGCATCGAGGTCGGCTATAGCCTGCTGGAAGTAGTTGGAGGCAGCAGTTTCAAGGTTGAAGCCGAAGCGCGCCGGGCGCACCAGAAAAATCGTGTTGGTGGATTGCATGATTTTCACCTGGAGTAAGACGAACTGCCAAAAATAGCCGCCTTCTCCTTGAATCTGCGTTTCACCGAAACAACTACGCTTTTCGTAGTTTGCTCCACGCTGCTACTCGTTCACAATCAACGGGTTGCCCAGCGATACAAACCAGCCAATCCACGGCTTTTTCCTTGAGAAAAAAGCTGTGAGTTGGCTGGTGTTACTTGTAATCCAAGGCATCTTTGCGCATCCAGCCGGTGGTCGTCACGTTTTGCCAGTTGGTGAAGGTCACGTACACGGCAGCTCCGCCGTCCTTGCCAAGCCGGACTTTGTCGCCGCGTACACAATGCGCTTTGCGCGGCTCAGGATGATTGAGGTCAGGCGAATTAAAAAAGTATGATTTGGCCACTCGCACCACGGCCGTTGCCGACCCGTTCGAAGTAGGTTTGGCCCGTGCGCCCGGCGCCGGTACGGCAGATGCAGAGTTGTCGGCTTCGGCCGGCTTGGCCTCCATACTGTCTGGCTCAGAGTCGGTTTGATCTAAATCAGTAGCTTCATCTTCCGACAGCTTTTTAAGCTCTCGCAGTTTCAGCCAACCAGTGGCAAGAGCGCCGTTGGGGTTCCAGAATCTGATTTTCACAAGGCCGTTGCGCTCGTCTTCGCCGTACAATATGTCGCCTTTGCGCAGATACTTTTTGGTGGGCTGCACCTGGTTGGGCGCGTCAAACAGATACGCCGTTCGCACGGCCACTCGGTAGCGGCTATCGGCCTCTACCTGCTCGGTGGCGGGTTCAACTGGCACCTCGCTGGAAGCTACTTCCTCTCCCACGGTTGGTTGTTGCGTCGGCTGGTTGGCCGTGTCTTGAGACGGCAGTGGTTTCGTGCTAGGGGTAACAGTTGCCCCTGCTGCGGCAGGCAGTGGCACGGCCGCTTGTTCGGCTACGGCAGGCGCTGATAGCAATGGCCCCAATTCACTGATAACTTTGATGACAAGTCGCCGGTTGAGCGCCCGGCCGACCGGCGTGTTATTGGAAGCTACCGGAGCTACTTCGCCGTAGCCGACAGCCTGAAGGCGGCGCGGCGAAATCCCTTGAGCAATTAGGGCGCGCATAGCTGATTGCGCCCGGGCTTCGCTCAGACGCAGGTTTTCCGGGCCGCTGCTGCGGTTATCGGTATAGCCGCCAAACAGAAGCTGGGCCCGCGGAAAAGTGCGCAAAATAGCCGCCAGATTGCGCAGCTGCTCTCCGGACTTGGCAGTTAACGTAGCCTGGCCCGAATTGAAATACACCCGATCAACGTTGATCCAGCCAGCAGCGGCGTTCAGTGGATCGACTTGCTGCGTGGGGTCGGCTAGAAAGCGGTACAGCTGATACTCCGTGGAGTTGGCACCGACGTTCAGGGTGCTGCCGTTGAAAAGAGTAACAACCAGGGGCTGGCCGGTGTGATAGATGTACGTGTCGGTGGCGGAATCGTACTGGCCGGCTGGTACTTTGGTAGTTGCCGCAGCGCCCTCGGCAGTGGCCGCCGCAACGTTAGGCTGCGTGGTAGTGGCAGTGCGCTTTACGGGCGTGGCGGGCTCCGTTGAAGCCACTGACCGCGGCGTGTTGTTCCAGCGGAAAAAGCCGTATCCTAGCGCCAAGCCCAGCACCAGTAGCAAGGGCCACAGCCAAAGCTGCCGCTTATTGCCTTTCGTGACGGGTGCTGCCTGCTGGGGCGTAAAAATGCTGCCCCCGCCTACCTCCTGCCAGTTGCCCGCCCGCGTTGCAAACGTGGGCGCTACCGTTGGTTTAACTGGCGTCTTCCGGCGAGAGGTAGCCGGCTGGGAAGTTGTTGCTTTAGGCTTAGATTTTGATCTTGAAGAGCTACCAGCAACCGATTGGGTTTGCAGCCAGTCACTTAGCTCAACTGGTTTCAGGTTGTGCTCGGCAGTATATTTTCCTAGCGCACCTAGCACGGCGGCCACAGCTACTTCTACCAGCGGCCCATACGATGTGGAAGGGAGGCCCGCTTTGGTGGCCAAAAGCTGAATGGTGGTTTCGTAGGTGTCCTTGAGCGAGTCTTGCAGCAGCAGCACGCCACGCCCACGCCAACTGGCTATGTCCATAGCGTCGAGTTGGGTTAGCACTTGCGTTGCCTGCGCCTGCTGGGTTAAGTCCCAGAGGAAGTTGACGCCGTGCGGCCGGCTCACCTGTTCGGCGAGCGTAGTCACGACTAGCGGCAGCAATTTCGCCAGCGCTGGCCCCACCACCGCCGGACTCTGCCCGACTAGTGCGCTTAGCTGGTTGAGGTGCTCGGCGCGTATGCAGTTGCTTACTACTTCAAGTACCGTTTCTTCCCGCTTCATGGCTGCTATTTGGTGAAAAGCTTGTCTACGTAGTGCACAATATTTTATTGAAATATCATAAACCATACCACATACTACCCTCAGCTTAAATACGTTCCATCAGCCTTTTATGTACTATTCGTCGTCATAAAAGTTCCATGCCACTCCATTTTGTTGACTGCCATCAGAGCGGAAAAAAGCTGGCCTGTACCGCCCCAGAATGGCCTATTCCACCTGAGTTGGTTCCGGCTTATTGACGCGCCCGACCACCGCAAACAGGGGGTCGGAGCGGCGGGGTGCCGGGCTGCGGTCCAGCAACTCGATGGGCTGCCACTGGCCGGCAGCCTCCAAGTATTGCTGGACCAGTGCTACGTGGCCCCGGTCGTCGAGGGCGTGCCAGGCGGCTACGGCTTTGCTTGGGAAGCAACGATTGGAAAAGGTAATGACCAGGGGCGCATTGGGCTGCATAACCCGGGCCAGTTCGCGGAGCACCGTCACGGGCTGCGTCAGGTAATCAATGGATACGCAGATAGCTGCGCCATCGAACGTATTGTGGGCGAAGGGCAACTGGGGCTGCTGGTTGAGGTCCTGCACCACATACTCGGCTAGGCGTGGGTTGGCACGCAGCTCTTTTTCGTTCATACCCAAACCTACTACGCGCTGATAGAGAACTTCGGCGGGCAAGTGACTAACCCAACTACTCATTAGATCGAGCAGCGTGCTGTTGGCAGGAAAATATTCCCGGTAGAGCTGCGTAACGGCCGCAATGGCCGCGTCGTCGATGTGCGTAACGAAGCGGGGCTGCTGGTAAAATTCGGCGTCGGGGGTTTCATCGAAACGCCGAAACGCGTCTTGCGGAAACGAGAAGCTGCTGTCTTGATTCATGGGTGACTTTTATTGTTTCAAACAGCTTGGCTCACAAAAGGTAAGTGGAAAATAACGCGGCAGCTTATTCTAGTGATGAAGACACCCAAAAGACGACACTATCAGAGCACACAACCTCGAAACCCCAAGCTAACGCTGGATTCTGATTTCGAGATAGTGCTGGTTATCGTTCAGCAAGATCAGGCGCGCTTTGCCAGTAAATTTCTTGGAAGCTGTTTTAAGGTGGTTTTTGGCCGCTAGCAAAGGGTAAAGACGCTTACCAGCGTCTCGTTGTCGAACGGAATCAGGTCTTTTGGCCCAGCCGACGAGACGCTAGTAAGTTTCTCTACCTTTTGCTGACAGTTTTTTGCTAACTCAAACAGCTTCTTAGCTCCGCAGCCAGCTCAGCGTCTCTCCGCACCTAAACTATTTGTGGCGAAGGACGCCGACAGAAGGTTACACCGCTTGGTTGGGCAGCTTGGCGTCGGCGAAATGAACCAAAACCTAAGAAAAGCAGCATAGCCAGCGTGCTAGCCTGAGCTTGGTAGTTGCCTTGAATGTGGTGGGTAGCGGTGCAACTGAATGGCAACGTCGGGTGAACTGGGCAACCGGCAGACACAACCGGGCAATTGGCAGACGAAACCGGGAGGAACGGTCCAGTCAGGCAAAGCCGGCCCCATGCTTGCAAGTGGGGTATCAAGCGGTTACCGCTACTGCACTGGTTGCTTTCTTCTTTAAAGCCGCCGCCACTCTTCCACTTCTCAACCTTTCCAAAATCATGAAAACTGCCTTCCTTTCGCTCGCTACTGCTTTCGTTTTTTTGTTTTCTAGCCCTTGATTTGCCGTCGCCACTTCCGATCGCCACGACGACGACAAACGCCGCCAAGAAACTAAACGCAACGACGACCGCAACGATAAAGATTTCAACTACGGTTACGACAAAAAGCACAAAGTAACAACCCAAGAACGGGCCCGCTGGGAAACCGCCCACCGGAACGACCGCCACGACAACACCTCCGACCGTCGGGACGACCGCAACGACCGTGACTTCAACTACGGCTATGATAAGAAACACAAAGTAACAAGCCAGGAGCGGGCTCGCTGGGAGGCTGCTCACCGCAATGACCGTCGCGACGACGACCGCAACGACAGCCGCCGGTAACGAGTAGCATCATCAAGTCAGGAACACGACAAGGCCCCGCCTGGGTACAGGTGGGGCCTTGTCGTGTTTACTTGGGGGCTTAGAAACCAGGATTTACACAGGGAGAATTTCTAAGGATGAGCGCCGTCATTGAGCACGAAGGATTTAAGTAAAATCAGCATACTCTCGTCGATTTCGGGCAAATGAGCGTCTAGGAAGTTGGAACGGTAAGGGTTGATGTAGCCCGTAAGGCGCACAAAATCACTGCTTGTCAGTGGTTGGAAGCCCATCGACCAATCTCCAAAAATGCGTTTCTCAATAGGACCGTCCGATAGTTTAAGGACGTGTACGTGGCGCTGATCAACTACTATTTTGGCATACACTAGCTGAACTGCCTCTTCCTCCCCTTCCAATACCTGCAAGAAGCTGCCATTGCCGTAGAGCAACAGCCCCGTAATACCAAGGGCAACGTTGTTGGTACGCGACTGTTGGAGCAACCATTTCAAATCGGCTGTGGTGGGCTGTCCTACGGCCGCACTTTGGTAGACAATGTGGTGCATAGCAGATACTAAGCCTAGGTGAGCGTAGTGAGAGTGGCACTACCAATGATCGGCATTGGCAAAAACTGGCAAACCAAATCAAAGCAGGAAGTTAGCAAGCAACTCAACCCAACACCTACCCAACTTCCCTCCTTATCAACGGCCAGTCACGAGCTTACTCGTACAGAATTTATCCCGCACGGGTGAAGCCATTACATAATGAATGTAACAAATTTTAGGACTAATTCTGCAATAAATAGCGTTTATGATGGGCTACAGGTACGACAGCCACCAGTAGGAATGCTGCTGTCTGAAGCGCTGATACCATCGGCAGGGAAAATAGAGCAGTAGCACCACCCCAGCCCAAACGGCATAGGCTCGCAGCAAGCTCGGCTGATACGCCGCGGGCCAGTCTTTGGCCAAGAGAAACGAGAAATTGACGGGTCGCCCAAACTCTATTCGGGTCCAGACCCAGGCAGACACACTGATGAGAAGCAGGTGCATTAGGTAGTAGAAAAACGGCACCTGCCCGAACGTACGCAGCCATTTGCTTGCCCGACTCGTCGCTGTTTCGGAAACACTTAGCAAGAGCAGCGCCACCCCCAGCGTGAGACACAGAAACAACAACGACGGCGGGTACTTCGTGATATTCAGAAACGACAGCACGCTATACAGCGGGCCCCGCGCCTGCACGCTCCACGGAGCTAGGTCGCCGTACCAGTTGGTAGCGCGAAGTGCGGCAAACAATACCAGCAAAACCAGTCCGGCCCGGCGCAAAAGTGGCACTCGCTGCGCAAGCGGCAACTGAAACCACGGCCCAATTACGTAGCCGGCAAGCATGACGCCTAGCCACGGCCCAACCGAGTACGCCACTAGCAACGGGGGCAACGGCGCGGCCGGTACCAGAAACGGTGTGTTATGCAGCAGTGCCCACCCCAAATTGGCAGCAGTTACGGGCTGAATGATGGGCAGCAGGTTGTGCCCCGCCACTATAACCACTGCCAGTACAGCCAGCACCCCACGCGGCAACCAAACCAGGGCTGCCAACAGCACCATGCTCCAGCCAAGCGCCCAAATAACTTGCAGCAACAACAAGTTGTAGCCCCATTGCAGAATAAAATTGACGACCACCAGTTCTAGCAGCACCAGCCACAAGCCACGGGTGAGCAGAAACCAACTGACGGCCGGCCGCTTGGGCTGCTTCTGCTGATACAGCCACACACTAACGCCCGACAGGAAAACAAACGTGGGGGCGCAGAAATGCGTGATCCAGCGGGTGAAAAACAACACCACCGAAGCTTGCGTGACGTCTTCGGGTCGCGCGAGCGTAGGGCTCCAGAACTCCCGTATGTGGTCGAGCGCCATTATTACCATCACCAGCCCGCGCACCACATCAACCGCTTGAACCCGCGACGAAACGGCCTGGGTGGGGGCAGGTATCGACGAGAGCGTGGCGGACTGTGGCATGAGCGAAACGGTTATAAATGACTGGAGTAGGCCAATGTAAAGCTTTCACTTGTGCTTCCTTATGCCCGGCGCTACAGTTGTTCTCGAAGTGCCAAAAAACACCCCCAGGCCCCGGGACCTGAGGGAGACACTAAAATTGCAAAACTATGCGGCAAGGTCACTTGCTGCTTTTCTTGCGGGCAGGCACGGCCTTGGCTACCTCTGGGGATACAAGCTGGCCGTTGCGAATAATTACGTTGCCGTCTACTTCCACTGTGGCATTGGCGATAGGGAAAGAATAGCCGGCTGCTACCTTGTTTTGTCCACCGTGCAACTCGTTATTACCGATATTCAAGAATACCATTCCGGCCGCGGTAGAAGGATTGTAGCCTTTCTGCTCCTGGGGCTTCATGGCTGGATTCAGGCCGATGGAAAAGTAACCGACCCGCATATCCGTAGCGCTATACGGGGCTATCATCCATTTCTGGAAATCTTCAGCGCCCACTTCAGCGCGCGCATTAGCTAGCTGGCCATTTTTTAAGTCGGCCTTGAATCCGCGCAGGGGCTTACCCAGTAGCGTAGTAGGCGATGCGGCCAACTTACCTGTGGCGGAAGTTTCGTCGCAGGTGCCGTAAACCAGCCCGCCGGGCAGACGCGCCGTACGGTTGTAAATCAGCTTTTCCTGCTGATCAGTTGCCGATACCATACCATCATCGGCAAATACGGGGCGGCCAACGAGCTGAAAGGTCAGGTCGGTGCCGGCAGGCGAAGTGATGTGTACTTTGCGGCCGGCCGCGAGCCGCTGTTTCATTTGCTGGGCCTGCGTTGCGATGGCCGTATAATCAGCCCCAATGCCAGCCCAGATCATCTGTTCGTAGCCCGAGAAATCGAGTTGCTGATTTGCTGCGAAGCTTTTGCTGGGGTAACTCACAAACACGCCCCGCAGCTTGCTGGCATCTAGCTTCTCGGTTAACCCAGCTTCGGCAGCTACCTTGGCAAACTTGGCATCACGCTCCGGGGTTAAGCCGGCCATTACGGCCCGGTTATCTTCCACTTGGGGCAGCGTAATGAGCACATCAGACTGCAACAGCCAACTATCGCTCTTATCGGCTTGAATGGCAGACTCAGGCATTTCTATGTTAACGGCCCGCGCTACTTTGTCGGTGCTCACCAGCATGTTGGGCTGACCACCTACGCGGGCTACTTCCACGGCAATTGCTTCCATGAGGGGCATGGTATGCTGGCCGCCCGTAATCATCACTAAGTCACCCGGCTTTATACTGGCGGAGGTGTTTACAATTTGCTTGGCTATCTGCTCGTAATTCTGCCCGAATACCGGACTGCCTAGCAAAATAAAACCTAGAAGCCAACCTGTCACTGCATAACGGTTTTTCATGGTAACTGGAATTAGGAAATGAAAAACAAGAGGCCCGGAATAGCCTGTTTGAGTTGGCTGCTTCGGACCCTCGGTCGTAGGCAGTAAGCCAATAGGTTAGCTCCCCGGAATACTCTCTAATATTTTGATGTATGTATATTACTTATAATTAATCACATAAAAAATATACTTAGAGCGTGAATAGCCCGTGTGGGGCTACTGTGGCTTACTCCATTCTATGCAGTAGCTTCGCTTGGCTGCGAGCCCACGCAAAACAGCCGGCCCCGAGTTGTTCGCTCAGAGCCGGCCGTTTCCGGACGCAGGTAGTAAGGTGCTTTCTACCCTACCTGCACCACAATTTTGCCGAAGTGCGACCCGTTGCCCATATAAGTTAGGGCGTCCTTCACCTGATCGAAGCGGAAGGTTTCACTGACAACCGGCTTGATTTGGTTGCGGTCGAAGGCCTTGAACAAGTCATCCAGCATCTGAGCGCTGCCTACGTAGATGCCTTGCAGGCGCTGCGTGTTGATGGGCAGCATGGCTAGGTTGGGGGCCTCCTCATTGGGGCCGCCCACAGCCCCAATCTGGAAGATGCTGCCGCCCGCCTTTAGGGCTTTGATGGAGCGGGCCATTTGGCCGGCTACTTCCACCACGTAGTTCACGCCTTCGCCGTGGGTCAGCTCCCGGGCTTTTTCTTCCCAGTTGGGCGTCTGCTTGTAATTGATTAGCAGGTCGGCACCCAGGGCTTGGGCCTGCGCTAGCTTCTCGTCCGAGCTGGAAGTGATGACAGCCTGAGCACCCAGCAGCTTGGCGATTTGTAGGCCGAAGATGGATACGCCCCCAGTGCCTTGCAGGAGCACGGTATCGGTGGGCCGCAGGCGGCCTTCTACCACCAGCGCGTGCCACGCCGTGACCCCAGCGCACGGAAATGCCGAGGCTTCCTCGAACGAGAAAAAGTCGGGAACTTTCACTACGGCATCTTCCGGGAAGGCCACGTATTCGGCCAGCACCCCATCGGTGCTACCACCCAGGGAGCGGGCAGTTTTGGCAGCCGTGAAAGCCCCATCGTGCCAGTCCGGGAAGAAGTTAACGGCCACCCGGTCGCCGGGCTGAAACTTGGTTACGCTCGCCCCGACCTCAGTCACGAGCCCGGCTGCGTCGCTGAAGGGGATAAACGGCAACTTCTCGCCTGGGTAGCCAAACCAGCCGTTGGCCAGGGCCCAGTCGCGGTAGTTCAAGGAAACGGCTTTCACCTGAATCTTCACTTCGTGGTCGCGCACGACAGGTTCGTCGTAGTCGCCGAGTTTGAAATTCTCCAGGCTTTTCGGCCCGTGCAGCTTGTATGCTTTCATATAAATGGTTGCGGTAAGGCCCCAACAACCAGTTGCTGAGGCCTATTGTTGACCGAGAATGAACCTTACCTGTCCTTGTGCTTCAACTGCTGTCATACCCATTCCTCCCTATGGCTTCCCGTTTTTCCTGCGCACGGCGAGGCTGGTCTGCTACACAGACCAGCCATGCGCAATACTAATTCCAGCAAAAGTCAGCAGCTATAAGGTTGGAAAGGCTATTGGCTATTGCGGAGCGCATCTTTACGCATCCAGCCAGTGGTCGTTACCTTTTCCCAGTTGGTAAACGTAACGAACACCGCCTCCCCGCGCGACTCGCCCAGCCGCACTTTGTCGCCGCGCACGCAGTGGGCTTTGCGGGGCTGCGTCAGGTCGGGCGAGTTGTAGAAATACGACCGGGCCACCTGCACCACCGCCGTTGCGCTTTCGTTAACGTCGGTTTCAGCGGCCCCACCAGAAGCATCTGAAACAGGCGCGCTTTCATAGTCGGTATCATCAGGCTCGGAGGCGGTTGTGGGCGGACTCGTTGCTCGAGAAGGCCGGCTGCTACGCGCCGCAACGGGAGCCGAAGTAGCGGCTAGCTTGCTTAGCTCCTGTGCTTTCAACCACCCGGCAACTGTTGCGCCGTTCGGGTCCTTGAAACGGGTTTTCACGAAGCCATTGCTTTCTTGCTCGCCATAAATCACGTCGCCGCGGAGCAGGTACTTGCCGCTCGGCTTGCCCTGCTCGGGGGCGTCAAAGAAATACGCAGTTTCAGCTGTTACTCGGTATCGGCTACCAGCAGCGCGCGACGATTGGCTGGCGGGCGCGGCAGCGTTGTCGGTTGCCGCTTCTTCGATTTCTGATGGGGTGATTTGGTTTTCCTCGTCGGTTGTCGTTTGGCTGATGGGTTCTTCCGAGCTTTCGCTGTCGGATCTTTCCTCGGCGCATGATCCCAGTGAAGCCATTATTCCTGCCAGTAGTAGCGCCCGGAAACATGTTCTAACGCCCCGGCCCAGGTAAGATTCAGAAGCCTTCAACCAATTGCTGTGGGGCGCGCCTCCGCTGGGTTGGGCGCCAAGCTGCTGCGCAGTAGGTTGCTGTTGTTTGCTCATCGACGTAGTGTTAAGGAGCAGCTTTGAGTGCTACTTCCCGATGCGTACGTAGTTTTTATAAAAGCTGGTGACAACCTGGCTTTCCACTGCTTGCCAACCCAGCACCAACCAGTTGGTGGAATCTAGGCTTGCTTCTGCCGGGTGTTTTAATGCGTCAAACAAAATTCCCTGACGAGATACTATCGGTCCGAGTTAACCACCGGCAAACTATCAAACTATTTAGGGTGGCGGCCGATTTGTTTATATACGTATCTCCCTTTTGAAACCGCCAAGCGAAAACATTCTCGTTAAGTTGTGCCGGCTTCCCTCAATTCTCCCTTATGGCTCCAAAATCAACAACGAACACCGCAAATCATCTTCTCAATACCCAGGCAGAACCGGCTATCATTGTGCTGGCTGGCGCTACCGGGGCCCTTGGCCTGCTGATTGCCCACCACCTCCGGCAACGCGGAGCCACCGTGCGGGCGCTGGTGCGGCCGGCCGCAAGCGCCAAGGCGGAGGCCGCCTCGTTGTGGCAGCAAGGCGCTACGGTGGTAGAGGTCGATTACGATAATGTAGCGGACCTCACCAAAGCCTGCACCGGCGCGACTTGCGTGGTATCGGCGGTATCAGGACTGCGGGAGGTGATTGTAGAAACCCAGACGCGGCTGCTGGAGGCGGCTGTGGCGGCCGGTGTCCCGCGCTTCATTCCCTCCGACTACTCCATTGATTATACCAAGCTCCCCAACGGCTCCAACCGCAACCTCGACCTGCGCCGGGAGTTTTGCTCCCGGCTAGATAAAGCGCCCATTGCGGCTACTTCCATTCTCAATGGCATGTTCACGGACTTACTGAAAGGGCAGGCGCCAGTTGTTTTGTCGGGCCCGCGCCGGGTGGTGTACTGGGGTGATGCCGATCAGCCGCTGGATTTTACCACGATGGTGAACACGGCCGCCTTCACCGCCGCTGCTGCCCTCGACCCCACCACGCCCCGGTTCCTGCGCGTGGCCGGCGAAGTGGCCAGCATGCGCGGCTTGCAAACGGCTGCCAGCGAAGCTACCGGCAAAGAGTTTCACCTGTTTCGGGTAGGCAGCCTGGGCGCTTTCGGCAAGGTGATTAAGATAACCAAAGCCCTCATGCCTGCCAACAACGACGTGTTTCCGCCGTGGCAGGGCATGCAGTATCTCCACAACATGTTCAGCGGGCTTCCCAAACTCGCGCCGCTGGATAATTCCCGCTACCCCGATATCCGCTGGACCCCAGTACGAGACGTGCTGGCGGAGAAGTAGCCTGTGTGGCTACATGCTTACTGCTCTGGGCGGAGTATCCTTCGGCCGTGTTGGTCAGCTGCTTCGGCTTCATTAGATGCCAACGCTGCCTGGAAACTCCAGTTGGCGTTGTTTGGTCTTGTTATTGGTAGCAAGTTTACTTTGCTGGTTATCAACCAAAGCGCTGGTTGTGGGCTGGCGTTAGTTACGTTACTTCTGCATCAGTAGCCAGTTGAAGCTAGTTCACTGGGCCTTGTCGGCCACAAGATCCGGCCCCCTAGGCTCGACCGGCTCGGGCTTTAGATATTGCTTCGGGATGGGTGCCGTCGGCGGTGAATAATACTATCGGTTTGGGTTAGCCAAGAGCCTGAACAAGAGGCTCTAAATGGCCTGCTGGCCTAGTATTCACTTAATCTTAACACAGTTTTCCAACGTCAAACCTGCTTACCCCGTATCGGACCGGGGCAACTTACAAAGGCCAATTAACTGGTCTCCTCTCCGATTTCATGATTCGTTTTCCTGGTTCTTTACGCGTGTTTTTGCTGCTGGTGCTCTTGCTTATCGGCGCCGCCAACCGGCAACCCAATTTCTATCGGCGCCCCTTCGAAACTACGTTGCAGGCCCTGAAAAAAGAGCGGGCCTATCAACCAGCTTCTGCATTCCGGTTCAAGCTCACCAACCACTCGCCAGAGGCCATAAAATGAAGTGGGAGCTCAACAGCTATAACAAAATTAAGATTTATTAGTCTATTCCGGGTTACCTCCCGTTAGATGCTTGTATAAAGGGACAGGTAACCCGCTACCGTTGTCAGCAGTATACCTGATTTCAACCCTCATTCTTACCAACCAAAACAAACTTATGAAAAAGGTATTGTTCATGGCCCTGGCGGCCGCCTCGTTCACCTTCACTTCTTGCGGCAACAACGCTGGCGAAGGCAGCCAAGCTGGTAGCGAAAGCGGCGATGCTTCCGGCACTTCAACTGAATCTTCCACTTCTGATGCTGGCACCGGCTCCGACGCTGGTATGGGTTCCGACTCTTCTATGTCGGGTGGCTCTACGGCTGGTGGCGCAGGTTCGATGACCACTGACGGCAGCACGGCTGGTAGCACCACGAGTGGTGGCACGACGGGCGGCTCTACGGCTGGTGGTGCTTCGACTGCCGGTGGCTCTACGGCGGGCGGTTCTACCACTGGTACCGGTTCGGCCGGTGGCAGCACGGCGGGTGGCTCTACGGCCGGCGGTGCCTCTACGGCTGGTGGTGCTACCACTGGTACTTCTACGGGCGGCAGCACAACGGGCGGTTTATAAATCGTACTGACTCACAGGATTTCCTGCAAACAAAAGCCGCCTCCTGGTATCGGGAGGCGGCTTTTGTTTGCAGGAAATTCTGTTTGTGGTGCCAGCAGTTGGTGCTGTGCCTATGAGCTGAATATGCGTTTCTCGAGCCAACCAAGATTCTTCTGGGTTAGTAGGCAATCGGTAGCCCCTGACCGTATGGCAAGGTGCTACGGGTATGGGAACACCCGTAGCAGCTACCCAGCGCAAAGCCACGGGGTTGATGCCAAGGCTACCAGACCTCATTCTTGTTGGAAGCCTTGCCAGAAGAGAAACATCGTTTTCGTGTGCTACTCTTCAGCTGGAATCCCGTACTAGTTTCCAGACCTGACTCCAAGCTTCCGGATTTTATGAAACAAGTAGCTGCTGGTGTGTACCAGCTCACCATTCAACGATTTGTAAACCTTTACTTTGTGGAAACCAGTACCCCCGGCGAGTGGGTACTAGTAGATACCGGCCTGCCAGGTTCGGAAAAGGCCATTGTGGCGGCGGCCGATGCGCAGTTCCCCGCAGGCAGCCACCCCAAAGCCATCATCCTGACCCACGGCCACATGGACCACTCCGGCTCGGCTTTGGCGCTGGCCGAACAATGGAAAGTACCCGTGTTTGCCCACCCGCTGGAGCTACCATTCCTAACGGCGCGGGCCGTGTACCCACCCGCCGACCCAACCGTGGAGAACGGCGGCTCATTAGCATTTATCGCCCGGTTCTTCCCGCCGCAGTCGTTTCAGCTTGGCAGCGTCGTGCAAGCTCTTCCCGCCGATTACGACACCGTGCCTTTTCTGCCTGATTGGCGCTGGCACCACGTACCGGGTCATGCACCGGGCCAAGTAGCGTTGTTCCGGGAGCAAGACGCCACGCTACTCGGCGCCGACGCTTTTGCCACGGCCAACCACGAGTCGGTGCCCGCGCTGCTGCTGCAACGACCGCAGGTAAGCGTAGCAGGGGCACCCTTCAACTACAATTGGCAGCAGGTGCGCGAGTCGGTGCAGAAGCTGGCGGGGTTGCGCCCAGTGGCAATTGGCTGTGGGCACGGCCCGGTTATACAAGGCGCAGAAGCCACCGATGGCCTCCAACAATTGGCTAACTTTTTTCCCATGCCCGCCCACGGCCGCTACGTCAACGACCCTGCCCGCCTCGATGAGAACGGCGTGGCCTACCTGCCCATTGCCCCCGACGACCCTTTCCCCAAACGCGTTACCCTAGCCCTTACAGGTGTCGGCTTACTGGCAGGCGCGGCACTGCTACTCGTTCTTCAGCGCCAACGGCGTCGCAAGCAACAAACCTTCCCCACCACCGACTACGTATCGTCGCGGCGATTTGCAGCCGGTACCAGCCTATATTCTGCTTAGCTAGCAACTGGCCGAATGCCTCAACCCAACCAACAGGGCTTGTAAGAACATGGCAGTGGTGATACCGCCAAGGCAGAAAATTCTTTAACCGCCCGCGCAGCCTCAGGTCCTGTAGCTCAGGAGTTGAGGCTGTTTTGCTTTTTGCAACTGCGGAACACTTGCTTGTTGGGATACCCTTGCCTGCTTCTGCGGCAGACGATGAAATAACCGCCACTCCATGGGCGCTGCACTCTTTCCGGGCCGAGAAACCGAGCGGCAGTGTTACATTTCGGGATGATTCGTTTTCTCTTTTTTCTTGCTTGCCTGCTGTTTGGAGCTTCGTCGGCTACGCTGGCGCAACGAGCCGCCGCGCCGGTGCCCACGCTTCAGCCGTCGTTTTTCACCACCTATACGTACCTCACCTACGCTATTCTGGATAAAGCCAGCGGGCCCACTCCTATGGCCGCCAAAGGCGTAGGCGGCACGCTCACCCTCGGCCCCGATGGCACCTACCAAAAGCACCTGCAACTAGCCAATGCCGGTACCGTCATGAGTTTCGATCAGACGGGCCGGTTCACTTTCTCCGGCGACCAGATCAGCTTCTCCTACACCGACAAGAAAGGCCAGTCCCGCACCGATCAAGGCTCGTTCCGCTTGCGCAACAACTTGCTTACGCTAACTATTCAGGGCTTTCCGGCCGGCAACTACAGCACGTACACGCTTCGGGCCTACTAGCCGTTGCGCCCGAAACCGTGGCACGTTGAACTGCCTCTCGCGGTAATAGCAATTGCGCCCCGCTGGCCTTTCCATTAACTTGCGCGCCTGTTTCCAACCACTCCTGCCAACAAAAACTCACTCATTCACTTATTTACTTTTCACTTCATAGATGGGACGCGCATTTGAATTTCGTAAAGGCCGCAAAATGAAGCGCTGGGACCGGATGTCTAAAGACTTCACCCGTATCGGCCGGGAAATTGTGATGGCCGTAAAGGAAAACGGCGCCAACCCCGACACCAACTCCCGTTTGCGCACGGCCATGCAGAACGCCAAAGGCGTGAACATGCCCAAAGACCGGGTGGAAGCCGCCATCAAGCGCGCTAGCAGCAAAGAAGAAAAGGATTACCAGGAAGTGGTGTACGAAGGCTACGCGCCCCACGGCGTGGCCGTTGTTATTGAAACCGCCACCGACAACCCTACCCGCACCGTGGCCAATGTGCGCATGTATTTCAACCGCGGCAACGGCGCCCTTGGCACCGCCGGCTCCAGCGACTATACCTTCACCCGCAAAGGCGTATTTCGCCTCGCCGCCGAAGGCCTCGGCCTCGACGAGTTGGAGCTAGAGCTGATTGACGCCGGCGCCGAAGACGTGTACGCCGACCAGGAAGAAGACGAGCACGGCACCGTGAAAGACTTTATCGTGGTGGAAACCACCTTCCAGGATTTCGGCCAGATGCAAAAGGCTCTCGAAGAAAAAGGCCTTGCCATCGTATCAGCCCAGCTCCAGCGCGTACCCAACACCACCGTCCACCTCGAAGGCGACCAGCTAGAGGAAGTCATGAACCTCATCGAAAAGTTCGAAGAGGACGACGACGTGCAGGCCGTGTACCACACACTAGGCTAGGTTGTTGTTCCGACGCAGGAGGAATCTGAGTTAAAGTCGGTGGAGGCTTCACCCAGATTCCTCCTGCGTCGGAACAACAATCCATTATACCAAACGCGGGCTGCTCTCTGGAGAGCAGCCCGCGTTTGGTTTTGGCTGTGGCTGGATTATCAGTACGTTTAGACACTGCACTCGACTACTGTTGCCATGTCAATCCAAAAACTACTCTGTTCTGCCCTGCTGCTCACTGCCGCCTGCACCACTCAATCCAAACAAGAAACGGCCGCTTCGCCGGCGCCCACCTATTTCCAGCGCACCGAAACGGGTGTGCAGGACGGGGGCGTGCAAATTGTTCCGATTACCACGCCCAAAGGCAAGTTCAACGTTTGGACCAAGCGCTTCGGCAACAACCCCAAGATGAAGGTGCTGCTGCTCAACGGCGGCCCCGGCGCCACGCACGAGTATTTCGAGTGCATGGAGAACTTCCTGCCGGCCGAGGGCATCGAGTTCATCTACTACGACCAGCTCGGTTGCGGCAACTCCGACAACCCCAAGGACACGGCCATGTGGAGTTTGCCGCGCTACGTGGAGGAAGTCGAGCAGGTACGCAAAGCCCTGAACCTAACCAACGACAACTTCTACTTGCTCGGGCACTCTTGGGGCGGCATCCTGGCCGCGGAGTACGCCTTCAAGTACCAGCAGAACCTGAAAGGGCTTGTCATTTCCAACATGATGATGAGCTGCCCCGAGTACGGCAAGTACGCGCAACAGGTGCTGGCCAAGCAAATGAAGCCCGAAGTGCTAGCCGAAATCCGGCAGATTGAAGCCCGCAAAGACTTCCAAAACCCGCGCTACATGGAACTGCTACTGCCCAACTTCTACGCCGAGCACATCTGCCGCCTCCCGCTTGCGCAGTGGCCCGAACCCGTCAACCGCTCTTTCGCCAAGATGAACCAGTCGCTCTACGTGACCATGCAGGGCCCGAGCGAGTTCGGTATTGCCGGCAAGCTCACCACCTGGGACCGAACCAAAGACCTACCCAAGCTTAGTGTGCCGGTCCTCTCCATCGGCGGCCAGTACGATACCATGGACCCCGAACACATGCGCCGCATTGCCACCCAAGTGCAGAACGGCACGGCCCTGATATGCCCTAACGGCAGCCACATGAGCTTCTACGACGACCAGCAGACTTACATGAGCGGGCTCACTAAGTTTATTCTGGGCGTAAACAAAGGCGAGAAGAAGGTGGCGCTATAGAGAAGAGCAACTGCCATTCCAGGCAGAACTTTGTGGCTGTCCAGCTTCAAGGCCTTATTCGCTTCTCCATCACAACGGCTCGGTTTGCTAGCTTAACATGGGCTAGTGGGCCGAGCCGTTGTGATGGAGGGAAGGGCCAATTTGCCCGGAGACAAAGGCAGCAAGAACAGGGTATTTATAAACTTGAGCGCCGTTTTTGCAACAATATTTATTAGTTTTGAACAACACTGTTTCATTTCAAACACACGCTCTACTGTTAAGAACTGGAGGATTTTCTGTTCAAACAAAAATCGGGAGCAGTACCACAAGGCGTCTCGATGGCCAGCAGTACAACGGCAAGCAGCGTTGTATAGGACTTCTGCGGAGCGCAAAGAACAGCATCTGCTGCTCTAACTCAAGAAGCTACTGTTACTAGTAGGCGTCAACTTCCTGAATCCTGATTTTTCTTGAAGGAAATAAGGTGCGGCAATCGATGAATTGCCGTAGGCATTTCCAGATCTGATAGCGCAACGCAGCATGAAATACAACTACTTTTTCTCGGTTTCATTGAAGAGGACTTCGGCCGAAGTGCGCTTAAACGCATCCCTCGCAGCCACTTCCCAGCTTCCTCGTCGGCTATTTGCTGCCAAGCGGCCCCTAGCTGGGGCACTGCGCAGTCTGCTACTAGGCCTGCTTCCGGCAGGTACGATGATGGCCCAGGCCCCGACTGTTGCGACCCTCTCGCCGCCGCGCAATGCTATAACCGCCGCCCGCTCCACGCCCGTGGCGGTTACCTTCTCGGAAAGCATCAGCGCGGCAACGGCCAATAACTTTAGCGTGTATTCGGCGCGAGCCGAGGGCAAGAAGGCAGGTAGCTACAACGCCAATGGAGGCACGGTTACCTTTACCCCCACAACGGCCTTCCAGCCCGGCGAAACCGTATTTGCGACCATTCCGGCCACGTTGCTAAGCACAACTGGTGTTGCGGCCAGCAAGCACGTTTATCAGTTCACTACCGCTGTTGGCGGCGCCGGCCGGGGCACATTTGGCGGCGGTCGGGAGGTGAGCGTAAACGGCAACCCCAGGAGTATGGCGGTGGGCGACATAGATGGGGATGGCGACCTAGATATAATGACGGCCAGAGATTTTGGGGGCTCGGTGGGCATACGTCTCAACGACGGCAGCGGCATCTTCAGCGGCAACCAGAACGTGAGCGTGGGCACGGCTCCTTTCAGTATAACCTTGGGCGACGTGGACGGCGACGGGGACTTGGACTTGCTTTCTGCAAATGCTAGTAGTCCTCCGGCTGGCCTAACCAACACCGTAAGCGTACGGCTTAATAACGGCAGTGGTGCTTTTGGTGGCAACCAGAACGTGAATGTGGGAGATACACCTTCCAGCGTGGTGACAAGTGACGTAGATGGCGACGGGGACCTGGATTTACTTTGCGCCAACGCAGGCAGCAACACGGTGAGCGTCCGCCTCAACAACGGTACCGGTACGTTCAGCGGCAGCCAGAACGTGAGCGTGGGCAATCAGCCCCAGGTGGTGGCCGTGGGCGACGTGGACAATGACGGGGACGTGGACCTGCTCGCCACCAACAACGCCAGCAGTTCGGTAAGCGTGCGCCTGAACGGCGGCGATGCTACGGGTTCCAACACCGGGCTGTTCAGCGGCGGCCAGAACGTAGCCGTGAGTGTCCGCCCTCAAGGATTGGCAGTGGGCGATATGGACGCCGATGGCGACCTGGACCTGCTCGCGGCCAGCATCGACAACGACGTAGTGAGTGTCCGCCTCAATAGTGGCACCGGCACCTTCAGTGGTAACCAGGAGGTGAGTGTGGGCGATGTTCCATTGAGCGCAGCCGTGGGCGATGTGGACGCCGACGGTGACTTAGACTTGCTTACATCTAACAATGACCCCACCGGCGGCACGGTAAGCGTCCGCCTCAACAATGGCGCCGGCATCTTCAGTGGCAACCAGAATATAGCAGTAGGCCGAAACCCACTCAGTGTGACGTTAGGCGACGTAGACGCGGACGGCGACTTGGATATGCTCGCTGCTAATTACCTCTTTAATTCTGTGAGCGTGCGCCTCAACCAAGACCAGGTACAAACGCCCACCATTACCAGCCTGAGTTCGGCCGCCGAACTGGCGGGAATGCCCGTAACTATCACGGGCACCAACTTCACTAGCAACAGCAGCGTCAGCTTTGGTGGTGTGCCCGCTAGCGGCGTAACGCTTACCTCTCCTACCTCCCTTACGGCCATAGTACCGGCTAACGCAGCAGTGGGCAATAGCCCGGTGGTGGTAACCAATTCGCCTGCTAGCAGCACCAGCTCAGCCTTTGAGGTGCTGAAAGTGTACGACGGCACGACCCGTTGCCTTGCTACCGAACCTTACAATGCCATCGGCGACGGAAAGTGGCACTACTTACTGACTGCCGACCGGGAGGTAGTGGCCGCTCTGCAAGACACGCCGGGCAACAGCTTAGGCCGCGTTACGGTCGAATTCCAGGCAGTCAACACGGCTACGCCGGTGCGCCAGGACGGGCGAGGCCACTATTACCTCGACCGCAACTTTGCTGTGAAGGCCACGAACGGCAACTTTCGGGACAGTACCATGAATGTGCGCTTCTATTGCTTGAACAGTGAGTTGACTCGGCTTCAGGCCGTTGACCCCACCGTGACCTATACCAACCTCAGAACCACGCAATACAGCGGCATCAATGAAGACTGTGAGCTTTCTAACAATGACTTCATCAACGGCGAGTTTCGAGTGCTAACGGCCCCGGCCAGTACTCCCCGGGCTGGCGTGCCTTGGTTTGTGGCAGAAGTGGAAGTAGCCGACCACTTTTCAGAGTTCTTTCTTACCAGCAGTGCCGTGCCGCTGCCGGTGGAGCTAACCAGCTTCACGGCCGCGCACCGCCGCGCATCGGTGCAGCTACGCTGGCGCACGGCTTCGGAGTTGAACAGCAACCGCTTCGAGGTGGAACGCAGCCGCGACGGCCGCACCTTCCAGTCGATTGGTCAGGTAGCCGCCCAGGGTACCAGCACCCGTCCCACCGATTACACTTTCGATGATGCGCAGTATCCAGCCGATGTTGCCTTGCTCTACTACCGTCTGCGGCAAGTCGACGAAGATGGTACGGCCACCTACTCGCCGGTGCGGACGGTGGCCCTGGGCGAGGTCGCCCGCACGCTGCGCGTATTTCCCAATCCAGCCCACAACCAGCTCACCGTGGCCGGAGTGGCGCCAGGAGCCGTGGTCGAGGTGTTTGACGCTACGGGGCGCCGCGTGGTGCACATTACCGCCGATGCTTCGGGCACCAAGGAACTGCGTTTGCCCGATGGACTGCCGGCCGGCGTGTACATAGTGCGCAGTGGCGCCCAATCGAGCCGCCTAGCCGTGGAGTAACACAACCCAAGCCGAGTGCGGTTGCTTGTTCGGCAGTACGGGGAGGCTGGGCATTAAATAAGTGCTGCCCCGCCTCCCCGCTTCCGTTGTACCTTTACGGCCCGCCAACGTTAAATGCGTTGGCGGGCCTTTTTCAATTGGTTCCTCAACCGCAACCAGTGCGGTTCTTGGGTTGAAGCACCGGTTGGCAGAGGCTGTAGCGCGAAGCTTTTGCTTCGCGTATCGGGCAACGTCGTCGTTGAAGCGGGGCGACGTCAACCGTGCAGCGAAACGCGAAGCTCAGGCTTCGCGCTATAGCCTAAAAACCGCTCCAACAACCAAGCATTCAGCACTATGACCACCCGGCTCAATAAGTACATCAGTGAAAGCGGCTTCTGCTCCCGGCGGGAAGCCGACAAATTTATCGAGCAAGGCAACGTGTTCGTGAACGGCAAGCGGGCCAAGATTGGCGTGCAGGTCGGCAGCAAAGACCGGGTGGTGGTGAACGGGCATGCCATTGAGCCGCGGGCCGAAGAAGATGCCGTATACATTGCCTTCAACAAGCCGCCGGGCATCACGAGCACCACCGAGCGGGGTGTGAAGGGCAATATTATCGACTACATCAAGCACAGTGTGCGCATTTTCCCCATCGGCCGGCTCGATAAAGAGTCGCAGGGGCTGATTCTGCTGACCAGCAACGGCGACATCGTCAACAAGATTCTGCGGGCCGGCAACAAGCACGAGAAGGAATACATTGTGATGGTCGACAAGCCCATCACCGACCAGTTCATCGAGGCCATGGCCAATGGCGTGTCGATTTTGGGCGTGATGACGCAAAAGTGCGAGGTGAAAAAGGAAACCAACTACATCTTTCGCATCACCCTAATTCAGGGCATGAACCGCCAAATCCGGCGTATGTGCGAGGCGTTTGGCTACGAGGTAGTGCAGCTAGAGCGGATCAGGGTGATGAACATCACGCTCAAAGGCATCGGGGTAGGCGACTGGCGCGAGCTGACGGAAAAAGAGCTGGCCGAGATTTTCGAGATGACCGAAAACTCTATTGGGACGCGCGAAGGCTCTTTGCCGCGGCGGCATGCCAAGCCCGAAGTTCCCGTCTGGACCGAGCGGCCTCCGCGCAAAGTCACGCTGCACAGCGAAAAGCCCCCGCGCAAAACCGCCGCCTCTGGTAGACTAGCCCAAGCAGACCAACTCTCCGCCACCGACAAGCCCGCTCGCAAGGCCGGCCGGCCAGTTGGTGGCGGGGCCAGCGCCAGCCGCCCGGGCAGCTTCTTTCAGAAAGGCAGTGCCCCCAAACGCACCACCAACCGCACGCCCAAAGGCAACTCCGGCACCCGCGGCAGCAGCCGTAATGCCCGGCCCAAGCGCTGATACTGATTTACTTGTTTTCAAGTTTCTGCTCTATTCATCACCTGACTAGCTTTTATGCTTATGCCTACCGCCCGAGAGTTAATGCTGGCTGGCGAACTGTACCAGGCCAACGACCCGGAGCTGGTAGCGGCGCGGCTACGGGCCAAAACCTTGTGTTACCGCTACAACCAGGAACCCGTGCAGCTCAACAAGCAGGTGCTGGCCGAACTGCTGGGCTATGAAACCGACGCGTACATAGAAGCGCCGCTACGGTGTGACTACGGCAGCAATATCCACTTGGGCCAGAATTTCTACGCCAACTACAACCTTACCATCCTCGACTGCGCCCCCGTGCGCATCGGCGACAACGTGTTCATTGCGCCCAACGTGCTATTGACTACGGCCGGCCACCCCGTGGAAGTGGGGCCGCGCGTGGCCGGCTGGGAATTTGCTCGCCCCATTACTATCGGCAACAATGTGTGGCTGGGGGCGGGCGTGCTGGTTATGCCCGGCATCAGCATTGGGGCGGGCACTACTATTGGGGCCGGCAGCGTGGTCACGCGCGATATTCCGGCCAATGTGGTGGCCGTGGGCAACCCGTGCCGGGTGCTGCGCGAGTTGCCCGCTTAGCAGCGTTTAGCTAGCCAGTAAAGCTTCATATAAACTTATTGCTATGTTTGGGGGCGACAGACCGCAGTTTTGCCGGCTGGCGGCAATTTCGCTTATTCTTACACAGCCTGTTTTATGAATCAGAAGCCTTCCAACGCCTTTGTTGCCGCTTCCTGGATTGCCCTAGTGGTCGGCATGACCGCCTACATGGTGGGTTTGTGGAACGCTACCATGCTCCTCAACGAGAAAGGGTATTACTTCACGATTCTGCTGTTTGGTTTGTTTGCGGCGGTTTCGCTGCAAAAGAGCGTCCGCGACCAGCTGGAAAATATTCCTGTCACCAACATCTACTATGGTCTTTGCTGGTTTGCGACGCTGGCAGCCATTCTGCTGCTGGCCGTAGGCCTCTGGAATGCTACGCTGGCGCTGAGTGAAAAAGGCTTTTATGCTATGTCGTTTATGCTGGCCTTGTTTGGTGCCATTGCCGTGCAGAAAAACACGCGCGACAGTCGTAGCGCTTCGTAGTACCCTGCTCGGCGTATTTTCTTGCGCTATCCTTTCTCCTCGACTTCGCTTAGCATGGCCTACGGGCGGCAGTTGTTAGCACTGTGTTAAACCTATTGATAACCAGGACTTTATAATCCCAATTACCACCGCAAAGCCTAACTCTTCAACCCAACAGCTTCCCGCAAATTTATGCGGGAAGCCTTGCCTCAATGGCGCCGCTACAGGTAATGCCACAACTAAATCCCGACCTTACGCGGGGGCCACTGAGTAAGGTGCCGCAGGTAGATACTGCGTCAGATCAAAGGCTTGCTGCATTGCCGAAACCACTTCTCCTGTATCTTGCGGACCGCTGTGCAATTTCGACGCTGGCGGGCCGCTTGTCTTGCCAGGTTGGCAGCCGTCGAACCCAACCTTTTCCCACACATGATTCGCATTGACTGGACTCTCGAAGAAGTAACTGCTATCTATAACCAGCCCGTGCTGGAACTCGTGACGCAAGCGGCGGCCATTCATGCGCAGACGCAAGCCACCGGCGAGGTACAAGTGTGTACGCTATTGAGCGTGAAAACCGGCGGCTGCCCCGAGGACTGCGCTTACTGCCCCCAAGCGGCCCGTTACCACACCGGCGTGCAAGCCCACAAACTGCTCCCCGACGCCGAGGTACTGGCCTCAGCCCAGCGCGCCAAAGACTCGGGCAGCACCCGCTTCTGCATGGGCGCCGCTTGGCGCGAAATCCGCGACAACCGAGACTTCGACCGGGTACTCGGTATGGTGGAGCAAGTGAACGGCCTCGGCTTGGAAGTGTGCTGCACCCTGGGCATGCTCAACGAATACCAAGCCGAGCGCCTCAAGCAAGCCGGCCTTTATGCCTACAACCACAACCTCGACACCAGCGCCGAGCACTACTCGGAAATCATAACCACCCGCACTTACGACGACCGGCTGAACACGCTCGAACACGTGCGCAAAGCCGGTATTTCGGTGTGCTCGGGCGGCATCATCGGCCTCGGCGAAACCGACGAAGACCGTATTGCCATGCTGCACACCTTGGCTACGCTACCGGCTCACCCCGAGTCGGTGCCGGTGAATGCGCTGGTGCCCGTGGCCGGTACGCCCCTCGCCGACCAACCCCGCGTGAGCGTGTGGGAAATGCTGCGCATGATAGCCACGGCCCGCATTCTGATGCCTAACACCATGGTGCGCCTCTCGGCTGGCCGCCAGGAAATGCCCGTTACCGAGCAAGCCTTGTGCTTCCTGGCCGGTGCTAACTCCATCTTCAGCGGCGAAAAGCTCCTCACTACCCCCAACCCCGACTTCGATGCCGACAAGCAGATGTTTGCCCTGCTCGGCTTGAAGCCCCGTAAATCGTTCAAGGACGTGCCAGAAGGTGCCGTGGTATTGAGCAAGGAAATTCCGGTGGGCGCGTAGTCAAACTTCACCCAGTCAGTATTGCTCCTTCGGTTAAGTTTTCTTGAGCCGAAGGAGCTTTTTTATTCTAGATTAATCCTAAACTCCCTGTGAGTAAAGCGTATGTTTGGTTGCTGCTTCTCGGAATAACTCCGCTTTGTAGTGTAGCACAAACCACCGGCGCCATGTTTGCATTGCGCCGGCTTGATTCCGTGTATGCAGTGCATGGGGTTGCGTTCGGCACTCCGGAAGAAAAGGTTCTGGGTTTAAGGCCGCAGTTTTCGGGCATGGGCAAACGATGGAGTACAACCCGTATCTACGGCCTACTACCAGCAGGTGACACAGTGATGTTAGCTCATCAAAAGGTGCGGCCTGAATTCTGGTTCCGGGGTGGCCAGTTTATCGGGGTAACTTACCAACTGAAAAAGGAACAGAAATCTCGCCTTATCCTGCAGGAGCTTACCCGCCGCTACGGCCCGCCCAGACCCAGCAATGTGGAAGGCGCCCTGTATTGGATAGGTAGACGCACGTACATCCTCTATGAAGATGCCTTGCCTGATGTTGCCCTTCACATTGCTAGCTTAAGCATGCTTAATGAGCAAGTAATAGAAACCTCCGTCCGGCAGGAAGCACGAAATTCGTTAGGATGGCAGCCAGATTCATTGGGCCTGCCTCGACAATTCCCATTGCCTGACGAAAGGAAGAAAAAATAATGCCCTCACTCTCTCCTCTCCATCAGCGCCTTGCCCAACAGCTTGCCCAACGCGAAACAACTGGTACGCGCCGCAGGCTCACGCAAGTAGCGGCCGGGTTGGTGGATTTCAGCTCCAACGACTACCTCGGTCTGAGTTGCCACCCGGCAGTGCGGACAGCCTTACAGCAGGCCACAGCAGAGCCAGCAGGTAGCACTGGCTCTCGGCTGCTCACTGGCAACTCAGCTGCGGCCGAATCATTAGAAACCCACTTAGCGCAATTTCACCGAGTTGAAGCGGCATTGCTCTTCAACTCCGGTTACGCGGCCAACATGGGCTTCTTCTCCGCCGTGCCCCGCCGCGGCGACACCATCCTCTACGACGAGGCCTCGCATGCCTCCGTGAAAGATGGTATCCGAAGTAGTTTCGCCACCGCGTGGAGCTTCCGCCACAACGATTTAGCGGATTTAGAGCGGCGCCTAGCCCGCGCTACCGGTGCCGTATTCGTTGCCGTGGAAGCGTTATATTCCATGGATGGCGACATGGCGCCGCTTCCGGAGCTAGCGACTTTTTGCCGGGAACGAGGTTTGTACTTAGTAGTGGATGAGGCGCACAGCAACGGTATCTACGGACTATGCGGCGAAGGATTGGTGGCGGCGCTGGGTTTGGAGGTGGATACGTTTGCCCGCATCCTCACCTTTGGCAAAGCCTTGGGCAGCCAGGGAGCCGCAGTAGCTGGCTCCGCAGTATTGCGTGACTATCTGCTAAACTTCAGCCGCCCTTTCATTTACACCACGGCCCTGCCCCCGCTCACCGTAGCCGGCTTAGCGGCAGCTTACCACGTATTGCCCGATCTAACACTGGAGCGGGAGCAGCTATTCGAGCTTTCCGCGTATTTGAAACGTACACTTAATGCCGTGTCCGGCCTGCGCGTGCCATTGGAAAGTCACATCATCCACCCGGTTTTCTTCCCTAATAATCCTGGCCCTGAAGCGGTTCGCCGCATAGCCGCCGCCGCTCAGCAAGCTGGCTTCGACGTGCGGGCCATTGTCTCACCCACGGTGCCGGTGGGCACGGAGCGGCTGCGGCTCATTGTGCACAGCTACAACACCAAAGAGGAAGTCAACGGATTGGCGGCGGTGTTGGGCAGGCAGTAGTGAATGGCAAGTACTTGAAACAGGCTCGCACGGCTTGACGATATAGGTGTTCCATTCATTGTCATGTGATGCAGATGAATTTGCTATCTTACTCTTACCAGCCAAAGCTTTCGAGAAGCATACCTTCGCCTCCTTCCAAAAAATAAGCTTATGCTGCTAATGGCTATTTCTTTTAATTATTCCACTGTTAGCAACACCTGTTCGTTTGTAGAAATTTTCTAATTAATCCGCTTCCAATAAAAAATGTCAAATAGCAGCAACTTGCATTCATCTAATTCCTCTCTGGCTTAAGGCTGTGTTGTATGAATAAGGTCCAACAGCTCGTTCAAGACGTGTCGGCTGCCCGTACATTGTTTTTGGGCGCGCTAAACGATGTTGAGGATACAAAGGCCCGTTGGAAACCAGACCCGGAAGTATGGAATGTAATTGAAATTACCGAACACCTTTTTTGGGCCGAACAAGGAGGAATATTCGGCATGTGGAAAACCATTCATGCAATCAGAGAGGGCACTATAGAACGGAATTATGAATCAGTTCATAAGAATTTGCCCATCCAAAAAATAATAGATAGCACATGGCAACCTAAAGAGAAAGTACCTGCTATTGCCGCACCCCGGCTGGGTGGAACTTTGTCTTTCTGGAAAGCTTCACTGGCCAGCCTGCAAGAGGTACTTACTACATTTGGTGAGGATTTAAAAGAAAATGAATTGCGCCTGCAAGCACACCCCCACCCAATTTCGGGTGCTTTAGATTTTCAGCAGCGCATTGAATTCTTGAAGTTTCATATCGACAGGCACGCGGTGCAAGTGGCACAACTACTTAAAACTTTTACATAATTATTTATTTAAGAGCATTTATTTAACTAGCTGAAACATAAAGCTGCTTTCAACAAAAATCTTAACAAAAGCGGACAAGATAATTCAGCCTCAGCGGTAAATTAATACCGTACAGTGGTTTGAGGTGGATGAATGACTATTAAACTTTTCAAACAATATTATCTATATAAATATTGAGCAGACGCAGCACGAAATACTCTGTTTTCGTCAAACCTTAAACGTTAGCCGCTCTAATCTTTAAGAGAAACTCACGCATCTTTGCCGTTAAATAGACCTAGCCTCCGGCATAATTCGTTGGGGCATATTAGCTGATTCTCGTTTGGAAAAACTTTTCATCACCGGCATTGGCACTGACGTAGGCAAGACCCTTGTATCGTCTATCCTGACTGAGGCATTGCAGGCCGACTACTGGAAGCCGGTGCAAGCCGGACTGGAGCCTACCACCGATGCGGCTACCGTGCGCAGCCTAGTGCAGAACCCAGTGAGTAAGTTCTGGCCCGAGCGGCACCGTCTACAAATGCCGGCTTCGCCCCACGCCGCTGCCGCTGCTGAAGGCCTGGAGTTGCGGGCCATTGATTTCCAGCTACCGGCCACCGACAACCATTTGATTGTGGAGGGCGCGGGCGGGCTGCTGGTACCACTGGCGCCGGGCTTGCTGATAGCCGATCTGGCGCAGCAATTTCAGCTCGATGTAGTGGTGGTTTCGCGGCACTACTTGGGCAGCATCAACCATACCCTGCTCACGCTGGAAGCCTTGCAGGCACGCGGGTTGCGGGTACGGGGCCTTGTATTCAATGGTGACCCAACCCCGGCGACCGAAGATTTCATCAGTCAACACACCAACGTTCCGTTGATGCCACGGCTGCGGCCGGAAACGAAAGTTTCAGCCACGGTGGTGAGCGGGTACGCGGCCACCTTCCGGGCGTGGTTCGGGTTGTAATCTGGTAGTGTTGGGGCTTGATGCGGCGTGGCAATACGGCGGAGCTGTTACCTTTGCCGGCCCATTTTGTTGTTGCTTTATGCCTACTCTTGCCCAACGAGACCACGCCGTATTGTGGCACCCTTACACCCAGATGCAAACCGCGCCGTTGCCAGTGCCCATTGTGCGCGGCGAAGGCTCCTGGCTGATTGCGGAAGACGGCACCCGCTACCTGGACGGCATTTCGTCGTGGTGGGTGAATTTGCACGGGCACGCGCACCCGCACATTGCGGCGCGGGTAAGTGCGCAGCTGCACACCTTGGAGCACGTACTGTTCGCCGGTTTCACGCACCCCACCGCCGTGGAACTAGCCGAGCAACTGCTGGAAATCCTGCCCGGCAATCAGGCCCGCGTGTTCTACTCCGATAACGGCTCCACGGCCGTGGAAGTGGCCCTCAAAATGGTGATGCAGTACTTCCACAACCAGGGCCAGCCCGAACGCCGCACCTTTATTTGCTTCCGCGACTCTTATCATGGCGACACGTTCGGGGCTATGTCGGTGAGCGGACGAGGCGCTTTTACGGCGCCGTTTGGGTCGTACTTGTTTGATGTGGAGTTTATTGATGTGCCAGTACCGGGCCGCGAAGCCGAGGTGCTGGCCCAGCTGGACGCCGTGGTGACTCGCTCTGACGTGGCCGGCTTTATCTTCGAGCCGCTGCTGCTGGGCACGGCGGGCATGGTCACGTATTCAGCGGCAGTGCTCGATGAACTAGTGCGCCGCTGCCACCGCCAAGGCGTGCTCTGCATTGCCGACGAAGTGATGACCGGCTTCGGTCGCACCGGGCCGCTGTTTGCCAGTGAGTTACTCACCGAGTTGCCCGACATCATGTGCTTTTCCAAAGGCCTGACGGGGGGCACTATGGCCATGGGCCTGACCACCTGCACCGCTACCATCTACGAGGCTTTTTTAAGTGAAGACCGGCTGAAAACCCTCTTCCACGGTCACTCCTACACCGCCAACCCCATAGCCGCCACGACGGCCCTAGCCAGTCTGGAACGCACCCGCGCCGCTGAGTGCGCCAGCCAACGGGCCCGCATTGCAGCCGCGCACGCCACTTTCCGGCAGGAAATAGAGGGGCAACCGGGCATTCGGGCGGTGCGGCACCTGGGCACCATGCTGGCCGTCGAGTACGACCCCGGCGAAAACACCAGCTACTTCAGCAACCTCCGCGACGCGCTGTATCAACTAGCGTTGAGCAACCACGTGGTCCTGCGGCCGCTTGGCAACGTGGTCTACTTGCTTCCCCCCTACTGCACTACCAACGAAGAGTTGGAGAAGCTCTATCAAGTATTGCGGCAAATGCGAGAGTTGGTACTTACGCTTACTTCTTCCGCCGCCCATGCCTAACGCAGAAGGCTTGATTGTTATCCGGGGTCGGGGCCGGGCCTGCGCACTCGGTACTGACTTGGCGGCCTATTTATCTCCTGGGGCCTCGCCTTTCCAAACACGAAGCGTAGGGTTGCACCAACTGCCCGTGGCCGCGTTGCCTACGGCCACCGAAGAAGCTGTAGCCGCGCTCCGCCGTGCCCACCCCGCCTACCGCCAGCTCGACCGAACGGTACTGCTGGCGCTGCTGGCCGCTCGCCAGGCGACAACTGAAGCTGGTTGGGTTGCTGAGGCGCACAAGGCTGCGGTCGGACAGTTGGATGCTTTTCAAGTTTCAGTAGCTAACAATGCGCTTACCGAAGCAGCCGTTAGCAGCAATACTGGAACCCTCAATCAACAAGCATCAATCACCAATCAGCAACCTGAAATAAGCGTGAGTATCGGTTCCAGCCGCGGGGCTACGGAGCGGTTAGAGCAGTTTCACCGCGCCTTTCTAACGGATGGAATGGTGCCCGTTGCTGCCTCGCCGCTGACTACGCTTGGGAATGTGGCGAGTTGGGTGGCGTTTGATGCGGGCAGTACCGGCGGCGCGGCGCTTAGCCATTCCAGCACGTGTAGCAGCGCGTTCCAGGCGCTCGGCAATGCCGTGGCGTGGCTGCGGGCGGGCATGGCTACCCGCTTCCTGGCCGGCGGCACCGAAGCGCCCCTCACCGATTTCACGCTCACCCAGATGCACACACTGGGCATCTATTCCACGTTTCCGGCTACCGAATGGCCCTGCCGACCGGGTGCCGGTCGGCCCTCCTCGTTTGTGTTAGGCGAAGGTGCGGCCGTATTCGCGCTGGAAAAGGTGGATGCTTCGATGCTGACTACTGAACTTCGGCAACTCTCTCAACCCGTATTCGTGTTGGAAGCCGTGGGATTTGGGTTTGAAGCTATTGCCAGCAAAACCGGTCTTTCACCCGATGGACAGCATTTTCAACAGGCTATTGGCCATGCCTTGCGCCAAGCGGGCCGCACTCCTATTGAGGTAGACGCCGTGGTGCTGCACAGCCCCGGCACCCCGGCTGGTGATGCTTCGGAACGGGCGGCTCTGCACGCAATTTTCGGGGAGGAACTGCCGCCGCTACTGTCCAACAAATGGCTGGTGGGGCACACGCTGGGAGCATCAGCCGCCCTGAGCTTGGATTTTGCCTTGCATGTCCTTGAAACGCAGCAGTGGCCATCAGTCCCGTTCGCTACTGATCTGGCGCCAGCCCCAATTCAACCTCTCCGGCGCATTCTGGTAAATGCGGCCGGTTTTGGGGGCAATGCGGCCAGCGTCCTGGTGTCGATGCTGTAGCGCAAAGCTGCTACGCAAAAGCGCAGCAGCTTTGCGCTACATTCTGTTGGAATTATGGCAAAAAGCAGGCGTTTCCCTTATTGAAAGTGCTATAAATTCTCGTTGGCATTACATTGCATGGCATTCGCAGCAGCTTCTTGTTGCTGCGCGTCTCTGCTCCTGACTTTAATCAACCAACTGAATGTTGCGCTCTACTCTTTTCTTGCTTACTCTTGGCCTTACGGTTTCCGCTTTCGCCCAAACCAAACCTACTACCACGCCCGACCCTGCTATCACCAAAATGGTGGAGGAAATATCGGAAAAGAACCTGCGGGATGACGTCGACAAGCTGGTGAGCTTCGGCACTCGTCATACCTTGTCGGACACCAAAAGCAAGAAGCGCGGCATCGGTGCGTCCCGCAATTGGGTGGAAGACGAGTTCAAGAAGTACAGCAAAGCCAGCGGGGGCCGCTTGAAAGTCGAGCAGGACACCTTCACCATCAAGCCCGACGGCCGCCGCATCAACCGGCCCGTGCTCATGGCCAACGTCATGGCCACGCTGCCCGGCACCGACCCCGCCGACAAGCGCATCTTCGTGGTGAGCGGGCACATCGACTCGCGCGTTACCGACGTGATGAACGCCACGGCCGACGCGCCCGGTGCCAACGACGACGGCTCCGGCACGGTGGCTGTGATGGAGCTAGCGCGGGTGATGAGCAAGCAGCAATTCCCGGCCACTATCATCTTTGTGGCGGTGCAGGGCGAAGAGCAGGGCCTCTACGGCTCGACGCACATGGCCAAACGCGCCAAAGCTGAAAACTGGAACCTCGTGGCCATGCTCAACAACGACATCATGGGCAACTCCACCGGCCACGACCCGGAAATCAAGAACACCACCCAACTGCGCGTATTCAGTGAGGGTGTACCTGCCAACGAAACGCCCGAAGAAGCCCGCCTGCGTCGCACCCTGTCTTCGGAAAACGACTCCCCGAGCCGCCAGCTCGCCCGTTACATCCGTACGACCACCAAAAACCACGTTGCCGGCCACGAGGTGGTGCTGGAGTATCGCCCCGACCGGTTCCTGCGCGGTGGCGACCATACCCCATTTAATCAGCAAGGCTTTACGGCGGTGCGCTTCTCGGAAATGAACGAGGACTTCCGCCACCAGCACCAGGACTTGCGCACCGAAAACGGCGAAGAATACGGCGACCATGCCAAATTTATGGACTTCGCGTATCTGCGCAAAAACACCGGTGTCAACCTAGCTACCCTAGCTAATCTGGCCTTGGCGCCCGCCGCGCCTGGAAACGTGGGCGTGCTCACCGCCAAACTCACCAACCGCACCGAACTTCAGTGGGAGGCCCCCAAGGCTGGCGAAAAACCAACCGGCTACTACGTGCTGATGCGCGAAACCAGTGCGCCCGAGTGGCAGCAGAAGTTCTTCGTGACCGACACCAAAGCCGACCTGCCCCACAGCAAAGACAACTTCATTTTCGGGGTGGTATCCGTGGATGCCGAAGGCCACGAGAGCTTGCCGGCGACACCCAAGCCCGTGCGCTAAACCTTTCAGCTTAGGTTGCGAAGCCGCCTGCCTGCGCCCAATGGGTGCCGGTAGGCGGCTTTGCTATTTAATTGCCCAACGGCACTGGAAATACCACCTACCTGCACTCACTTGGCTACTCCACAACCCGACGCTTGATTTGTACAGGTAGTTACTTGCCGCAAAACAGCACCGAGCCCTTAATAATCTGCTCCAGCAACCAGAACAGGATTAGTAACTACACCTAATTAGCCGACCGGATAATGCGTGGCGAATTGCCAGCATTCATCCCCTTTCTGATAATTTGTCAGCTTACTTAGCGGGTAATAGCCCAGCTGAGTGCTTGCTGGTAATTCGCCACGCAGTACATCCACGACCACTACAATAGCAGAAGAGCACAAGCGTAGAGCAAAACTCCGTAATCGTTTGCGGGCAGGAGAGTGCGGGATGGCAAGGCGAAATTTAACAGGGTACTTTCTGTGGAATTTATTGAACCTCACCCCACAGTCTTATGGACAAACTTTATGGCTTGACTCGGCAGCTCCCCGTTGCAGTCGCGCTAATGGCAATAGCGCCCGCCGCGGTAGCCCAGGCGGTAACTGGTAGGATTACGGCCGACGACTCGAAAGCGCCCCTGCCCGGCGTTACGGTTGTATTGAAAGGTAGCACTACAGGTACGGCAACGGGGGCAGATGGCAGCTATTCTCTGAATGTTCCTAATCGGCAGGGCACCCTGATTTTCTCCTTTATCGGCTATGCCACGCAGGAAGTGCCAATTGATGGCCGTTCGGAGGTATCCATTGTGTTGGGCACCGACACCAAGGCGCTGCAAGAAGTGGTGGTGGTTGGCTACGGTTCCCAGAAAAAGAGCGACGTAACCGGGGCCTTATCCTCGGTGTCGGAAGGACAGATTCAGCAGGTAACCACCCAAAACCTAACGCAGGCCCTGCAAGGCCGCGCGGCCGGTGTGGACGTGGCCGGCGGCAACTTTCGGCCCGGCGAAACGCCCGCTATTCGTATCCGGGGCAACCGCTCGGTGCGGGCCTCCAACGAGCCTCTGTATGTAGTCGATGGTATTCCGCTGGCGCAGGGCTCGGGCCTCAACGACTTCAACCCGCAGGATATTCAGTCGGTGGAGGTGCTCAAGGATGCTTCCGCTACCGCCATTTACGGTTCCCGTGGCGCTAATGGCGTGGTAATCGTCACCACCAAGCGCGGGCAGGAAGGCAAGTTCACGCTCAACTACAACAATTACTTCAGCATCGACAAGGCCTCGCGCACGCTAGACCTCTTCAATGGTGGCGAATTTCTGGAACTGCAGCGCGAAGCCAACCGCAACACCAACACCTACCCTACCCTGTATGCTGACCCGGCCCGGGATTTCCTTTTATTCGGTCAAAACGACCTCAACGCTTGGGAAGGCATTGCCGACGGCTACGAGTGGGAAGACCGCGCAGCGCGGAAGGTGGCCTTTCGCCCCACCACCGAGGAAGAGCGCGCCCGCTACGGCGCCAATGTGACCCAGATTCCAATATACGACGCCAGCAAAGTGCGCACCACCGATTGGCAGAAACTGGCTTTGCGCACAGCTCTCACGCAAAACCATCAGATCAGTGCCAGCGGTGGCACCGATAAGCTGCGGGCCTCCATGTCGGTAGGCTACCTCAACCAGGAAGGTATTCAGCCGGGCCAGGATTTCGCGCGCTACAATGCCCGCGTAACCCTGGATTATAAGGTCAACAACATTGTGACGCTGGGTGCTTCCACCAATGCCAGCCTAGCTATTCAAAACTACGGGCCCGACGTGTACGGCCGCGCCGTTGGTCAGATTCCGTACGCGACGCCCTATGCCCCGGACGGTACCTTTATCGTCATGCCTGCCGTTGTACCTACGGTTTTCAACCCGCTACGCGAAGTGGACAATGCGTTCAACGAACGACGCGTAACCCGCTTTTTCGGAAGCTTTTACGGGGAAGTGAAACTACCCGTGGAGGGCTTGCGCTACCGCCTCAACGTGGGTCCTGACTTCCGGAACAACCGCACCGGTATTTTCCAGTCGGCGCGGGCTATTGCCCGGGACGGGGGTGGCATCAACTCCACTTCCTTTGCCTCCTACGACCAGGGCCAGAGTTTCACCTACGTAGTGGAAAACCTGCTTTTCTACGACAAGCAGCTAGGTGAAAACCACAGCCTGGGCATTACGGCACTGCAAAGCGTGCAGGCCGACCGCGGCGAAAGCTCCTTCGTCAGCGCCGTGAATCTACCCTACGACAGCCAGAAGTGGTACAACATCAGCTCCACCTACCAAGCTGCTGCCAACGGGTTCAGTTCTGGCTTCTCCAAACGCACGTTGCAATCGTGGATGGGCCGTGTGAATTATAGCTTCATGGACCGGTACGTGCTGACGGCTACCGGCCGCGCCGACGGCGCCTCGGTGCTGGCCCCGGGCAACAAGTGGAGCTTCTTCCCCTCGGTAGCGGTGGCCTGGAAGCTGCAGCAAGAGGGCTTTTTGCAAAACGTAACGGCTGTCAACGAGTTGAAGCTGCGGGGCGGCTACGGTACCGTGGGGCAGGCTTCGGTGGACCCCTACACCACGGGTGGCACCTTGCAGCGGTCCTCTTACGCCTTCAACGAAGTACCAGCCTACGGCTACTCGCCTACACCCGGCACGCTGCCTAATACGCTCGGTGGCATTCCCAACCCTGATTTGCAATGGGAGCGGACTTCAACCATCAACCTGGGCTTGGACTTCGGCTTGTTTAAGAATCGGGTGAGTGGCTCGGTGGAAGTGTACCGCGCCAACACTACTGATTTGCTGCTGCCGCGCGGCTTACCCACGGCCGGCGGTGTGGTGAACATCCTCCAGAATATTGGGGCAACGCGTAACAGTGGCTTCGAAACCAGCCTGACCACGATCAACGTGGAAACGGCGGGCGGCTTTCGCTGGGCCACCGACTTCATTTACACGCGCAACAAAGAGGAATTCGTGAAGCTGGCTTCCGGTGCCCAAGACGACATCGGTAACCGCTGGTTTATCGGGCAGCCGCTGGGCGTGTATTACAGCTACCAGAACAACGGCATCTGGCAGTTGGGCGAGGAAGACGCTGCCAAAGTATACGGCCGGGTACCCGGCGACATCAAAGTAGTGGACCAGAACAGCGACAACGTCATCAACGCCAACGACTTCGTGGTGCTGGGGTCGAATCGGCCAAAGTGGACGGGCAGCATCAACAACACTCTCAACTACAAGGGCTTCGAGCTGAGCTTTTTGGTGTATGCTCGCATTGGGCAGATGGTGTCTAGCGGCTACACGACCAGTTTGGGCGGGGTGTTCCAGAGTCAGAAAGGAAGCTACTGGACCCCAACTAACCCAACCAACGACTTCCCACGGCCTATTTACAGAAATGAAGCCCCCGTTGGCAACGAGAGCTATGCTTTCGTGAACGGCAGCTTCGTTCGGGTGCGCAATATCTCGCTTACTTACACCGTACCGCAGGCCATTAGCTCGAAGGTGAAAATGAGCAACCTGAGCGTTTATGCCAATGCCGTGAATCCGTTCCTGTTTACCAACTACAAAGGCCTTGACCCCGAAGCCGCCGATTTAGGCGCCACATCGGGCGAACGGGCGCAGGCCCGCAACCTGGGTACCAAAAGCCTGGTGTTTGGCTTGCGCGTAGGATTCTGATTCAGGACTTTTTCAATTGCTTAACGACATGAAAATCACCCGTACCATACGCGTTGCCTCTCTCACCGTCCTGATGGGACTGGGACTGGGCTCTTGCAAAGATTACCTGGAAGAAGAACTGGTTTCAACGCTCACCAACGACTATTTCAGCACCGAGCAGGGCCTGGAAGACTTGGTGAAATCCAGCTACGAGCAAACCCGCTACAAATTCGCTAACGAGCACTCCTACGCCATGTTCAACTTTGGCGTGGATGAGATGACCAGCGCCGACCAGATCAACTCCGAGTGGTGGAACCGCTACGACAACCGGCTGAACTCGTCGGATTTGTTTGTGGGCGAGGTTTGGACCGCCAACTATGATGGCATTAACCGCTGCAATATTGGCATTTCTCGTATTCCTGCCATTCAGGGGACTACCACGCTACGTACCGACGCGCAGAAAGCCCAACGCTTGGCCGAACTGCGCTTCCTGCGGGCTTACTACTATTTCCAGTTGGTGCAGCAATACGGCGCCATTCCGCTGCTACTCGAACCCACCGAGGGCGTGAAGCTGGAATTCACCCGCGCCGCTGTGCCCGAGGTGTACCGCGCCATCATCGCCTACCTGAAGTTCGCGTCTGACAATCTGGCCCCGACCACCTCAGATTTCGGTCGAGCCACCAAGAACGCGGCAATGCACTACCTGGCGAAGGCGTACCTGACGCGCGGCAGTGCCGTTACCGACGTGCGCGGCCAGCAACCCACCGATATAGACAGCGCCGCTTATTACGCCGACCAGGTTATTACCTCGGGCCGCAACCCGCTGGCCACCGACTATGCCCAGCTGTTTGACGTTTCCAACTCGGCCACCACGCCTTTTACTTCTGCCTCCCCTCCTACTTACGCTAACAGCGTGGCGGCCCAAACCAACCGCGAAATCCTCTTCTCGGCGCAGTTCGTCAACGTCGTGGCGCTGTCTGGCCGCTTCGGCAACCGGGTACACTCCTACTTCACCATGTTTTATGAGGACACGCCCGGCATGACCCGCGACCTGCTCAATGACCGGCCTTTTCGCCGCGTGATGCCCACCAATTACGCCATGGACATCTTTGACCGGCGCAACGACTCGCGCTTTTATAAGACAATGAAAACGGCCTGGATTGCCAACAATGCGGCCAGCCTTCCAAAATGGACGGCCGCCGACGCGCCCACGCCAGCTCAGGTAGGCCAGAACAAGTTTGCCGTCAACGACACGGCATTCTACGTCATCGTCAACACCCGCAACAACCCGATTCCGCAGGCACAAATCGACCGTTCCCGCTACAGGATCTTCGCCCGCTACATCCGCAACGCCGCCGGCAACGTGGTGACGGGTGCCTATGACCCAGCCGGCACGCTGGCCTTACGCAATAAGTTTCCACAGCTCATCAAGCACGCCGACCCGTACCGGCCCAGTGTCGCCGAAGAAGCCGGCACTAAGGATGGCATTCTGGCTCGCTCCGCTGAAACGTACCTGATTGCCGCTGAAGCGTATGGCCGCAAAGGCAACTACACCAAGGCGCTGGAATACGTTAACGTACTGCGTCAGCGGGCCGCCTACAAAGCCGGCGAAGTGAAGCCTTCGGTGAACTGGCGTGTAGAAGGTGGCACCCGCGGCGACGTAACCACCTCGTACCCAGCCATCAGAGCAACTGAGGTCAGCTTCACCACGAACGACCCTAAGGAACTGTATCCGCCAACAGTGACTTCCACGAACGACCGTTTCATTCACTTCATTTTGAATGAGCGTACGCGCGAATTGTTAGGCGAATTGCATCGCTGGGAAGACCTGGCTCGCACCGAAACCCTGCTCACTCGTGCTCCTTACTTCAACCTCGATGCGGCGGGTATTGGCTTTCCCAACTCTGGCATCAAACCATTTCATAAGCTGCGGCCTATCCCGCAGAGCCACTTGGAGCGCATTTTCCGCAACGGTCAGCCGCTCACCAACGAGGAACGTGCTGCCGAGCAGAACCCTGGCTACTAAACCAGCCTGCAAGACTGTAAGCAACCCCATGCAGCAATAAAAAAAGAGAGCAAGCCGCATAGGGCTTGCTCTCTTTTTTATTGCTGCTATCAAGTAGTTACGAGAACGATGTAGAGACGCGACACTTCGCGTTTCGTCGTTGAACGGCCAGAGCTGTTCTTTGTAAACAACCTCATCAACGACGAGACGCGAAGTGTCGCGTCTCTACATCGTTCTTGTAACTCAGAGCAAAGCAGTAAAAGGCTGAGTAGCTAACCCTACCAAAATGGTAGACTATGCCATCTGAAACGGCAGGGTAGCAACAGGCAACGGAAGCTTCTTTGGAGTTCCTAACCCTACTGTGAATTTCGAAAAGTTGCTTTAGGAAGCTGCCTTTGAGCTTTCGACGGGGGAGTATTGCTTGGCGCGGCTTATTGAGGCCAGGCCGGCACTGGCTTTGTAGCGTGGTAGAGCACGGCCCGGTCGTTGGCTGTGGTTTCCTCCCTTCTTTATTTCTACTCCCATGCCTTTGCTCACTATTGTTTTGCTACTAGTTGGTTTTCTGTTGCTCGGCATCCGCATTGCGCAGGAATACGAGCGGGCCATTGTGTTTCGGCTGGGCCGGTTTACGGGGGTGCGGGGGCCGGGCCTGTACTGGATTATTCCTCTCATTGAGCGGCAGCAGACGCTGGACATGCGCACCAAAACCGTGGACCTGGAACAGCAGGAGACCATCACCAAAGACAGCGTAACCATCAAGGTGAATGCCGTGCTGTGGTTCCGGGTAGTCGATCCGGCGGCGGCCATTATCAAGGTGGCCAACTTCAACCAAGCCGTGTACCAACTGGCCGTTACGGCGCTGCGCAACATCATCGGGCAGCACCAGTTGGATGAGGTGCTGCGGGGCCGCCAGCAAATCAATGCGTCTCTGCTGCAACTCGTAGATGCGGCCACCGAACCCTGGGGCGTCAAGATTGAGCTGGTGGAAATCAAAGATGTCGAGATTCCCGAATCGATGCAGCGGGCTATGGCGCGCGAAGCGGAGGCCGTCCGCGAGAAACGGGCCCGCATCATCAAGGCCGAAGCCGAGTTAGAAGCCAGCATCAAGCTCACGCAGGGCGCCCAACAGATGGAAGCCAGCCCCATGGCCCTGGAGCTACGCCGGATGCAGATGATTTCTGAAATCGGCATCGACAACAGCACCACGACGGTAGTTTTGATTCCGTCGGAGTTCAGCCAAGCTGCCAAAAGCTTAACGGCTATGGCCAGACCTCAAGTACCTCAGTAAGGAAAGAGGTGAGCGAGGATGCGGAGAAATGCAAATTATGTTTTTACTTGCGCTCCGAAGCCCCGCCCAAGTGCTAGCTTCTCTTATCTATGACCACTTCCCCTTTCGTATGCGCTTTCACTGCACGGCCTTTGGCTGGCGCTAAGCGCGTGGGCGGAATGGTTGAGAAATGCAAGAAACAGATTCCGGCCTGACCGTCGTTGCTGTTCCCTGCACTTAGTTGCTTTTGAACTCACTGCGCCGGTCCTCTTAGGGCCGGCGCTTTTTTTGCTCTTCCGTCTTAGTATCTCGTTTTTCACCTATATGAAAGTTCTCAAGTTTGGCGGCACGTCCGTCGGGTCGGCGCAGCGGATGCGCGAAGTAGTTGAATTGATTTACGCGCCCGAGCAGCGGCGCATTGTGGTGCTGTCGGCCATGAGCGGTACCACCAACACGCTGGTTGAAATTGCCCGGCTGCTTCATGATGGCGACCTAACGGCCGCCATGTCGCGCATCGAAATCATGCGGCAGGATTACCACATGGTAGCCCGCGAGCTGTTGCCCGACGCCACCGTAGCCGCGGCCGCCATTAAGCACTTGGATGGTATTTTCCGCAGCATCTTCGACCTTACACGCCAGCCGTTGTCGGCTTCCGGCGAGCGGGTGATTCTGGCCCAGGGTGAGTTGCTGAGCACTTATCTGTTTCATCAGTATTACACCGGCATTCTAGGGCGCGAAGCGGTGCTGTTGCCGGCACTGGACTTTATGCGCCTCGATGCCGACGACGAGCCCGACGCCGCCTACATTCGGGAGCACTTGCAAACGCAACTCGCCCGGCACACCGAGCAGCAGCTATTCATCACGCAGGGCTACATCTGCCGCAACACCCAAGGCTTCATCGATAACCTCAAGCGCGGCGGCTCCGACTACTCTGCCTCGCTGATCGGGGCCGCTGCTGATGCCACCGAAATCCAAATCTGGACCGACATCGACGGGCTGCACAACAACGACCCGCGCGTAGTGAAGGACACGTATCCACTGCGCGAATTGTCGTTTGATGAAGCGGCCGAGCTGGCATATTTCGGGGCGAAGATCCTGCACCCAAGCTCGGTGCTGCCGGCCCGCCAACACGGTATTCCGGTGCGGCTACTCAACACCATGCAGCCCGAAGCGCCCGGCACGCTTATTTCCAGCAAAACCAGCCAGCAGGCTATCAAGGCGGTGGCCGCCAAAGATGGTATCACGGCCATCAACGTGAAGTCGAGCCGGATGCTGCTGGCACATGGTTTCTTGCGCAACTTGTTCGAGATATTCGAGCGGTACCGCACCTCTATCGACATGATAACCACCTCGGAAGTAGCCGTATCGCTCACCATCGACGACGCCTCCCGCCTGCCGCAAATCCTGGAGGAGCTGCGCCGTTTCGGAACCGTGGAAGTAGACGAGCACCAGACCATTATTTGTCTGGTGGGCAATTTGGTGCAAGCTAATTACGGCTCCGCTTACCGCGCGTTCGAGGCGCTAAAAGACATTCCGATGCGCATGATTTCCTACGGCGGCTCCCCCAACAACATCAGCGTTCTGGTGCATACGGCCGATAAAGTGCAGGCGCTGCGAGCCTTAAATGAAGGCCTGTTTCGGCGGCAATCCTCTTCTTCCAGCTTGCTCTCGGAAAAAGAAGGGGAACTAGCTCTGTAAGACTACGCTTTTCCGCATACTGTTTAGTAACCTCATTCTCATTTGACTTTCAACCATCCTTAGCCCTCCTGCTGAATGCGCCCGATGAGTTCAGAGAACTAACTAGCTGTCAGCTATTCTCTTCTTACGCTGCGCATTATGCCATGAAGCGACTAAGGACAGGGTTCTGCATACCATGTCTTTTCAACTTTCCCCCGCGCTGCTTGCCCAGCCTACCCCATTCTACCACTACGATCTTGGCTTGCTTGATCAGACCTTGACGGCTTTGCAGCAAGCCGCTGAGCCGCGCAATTTCCTGGTGCACTACGCCCTGAAAGCCAATGCCAACCTGCCGGTGCTGGAGCGCATCAAAAACCGTGGCCTGGGCGCCGACTGCGTAAGCGGCGGCGAAGTGCAGCGAGCCCTGGAGGCCGGTTTTGCCCCCGACCACATCGTGTTTGCCGGCGTAGGCAAGTCGGATGCGGAAATCAACCTGGCGCTAGGCGCTGATATCTGGTGCTTCAATGCCGAATCGGCTGAGGAACTGGCGGTACTCGACGCGCTGGCGGGCGCGCAAAACCGCAAGGCGCGGGTGGCACTGCGCGTGAATCCCAACGTGGACGCCTACACGCATCCGCACATCACGACGGGGCTGGCGGCCAACAAGTTTGGTATCAGCCTAACTGATCTGCCGGGTGTCGTGGCCCACCTAGGTTCGTTGCCGAACTTGGAGCTTGTAGGTTTGCACGCCCACATTGGCTCCCAAATCACCAACCTAGAGGTTTTCGCCAAGCTCAGCGAGCGGCTCAACGAGTTGCAAACGGGCCTCAGCGACCAAGGCTACAACCTGCCGCACCTCAACGTGGGCGGCGGCCTCGGCATCAACTACGAGCACCCCGACGAGCAGGCCATTCCCGACTTTGAAGGCTACTTCTCGATGTTTGAGCGCCACCTCATCCGGCGGCCGGGCCAGCAAGTGCACGTGGAGTTGGGCCGGGCGTTAGTGGCACAGTGCGGCACCCTCATCAGCAAGGTTTTGTACGTGAAGCAGAGCCAGCAAGTCAACTTCGCCATCCTCGATGCGGGCATGACCGAACTAATGCGCCCGGCCCTTTACGGCAGCTACCACTACATCCAAAATCTAAGCAGCAGCAGCACCGAGCAACTTTACGACGTAGTGGGCCCGATCTGCGAGTCGTCGGACACGTTCCGCAAAGGCGTGCTACTGCCCGAAACGCAGCGCGGCGACCTGGTAGCTATTCGCTCGGCGGGGGCATATGGGGAGGTGATGTCGTCGGGATACAACCTACGGGAGAAGGCGGCGGCCGTGTACGTAGGTGGCTAGTTGCAGCCTGAAGTTGCGGCGTAATTGTGTAACGGATTCAGGTTTGTCATGGCTGTAATCCCGTCTACCGTCGTCCGCCAACTAAAAACGGCTGAGCGTACCTGAATCCGCATTTGAACCTGGGTACGCTCAGCCGTTTTTAGTTACTACACCTTATTGGTTTCCGGGGTAGCTCAAACCCTCGTCGTACTTAAACAAAGCATAGCCTGGAGCTTCCTTATAACCGGGCACATCTTCTTGCTGCTTTTGCACCACTTCCTCAGAAACAGGCGTCGTGAACGGCATTTTGCCCGTCGGGTTGAACTTGCCCGTCACCACGTCCAGCAGCGCCTCGGGCGTAGTACCGAAGGTGGCCAGTATGCCTTGGCAACGGCTTTTGGTGGAGGCATTGTACACTTCGTCGATAACCCACGGGTTGCTGTAGTTGACAGCCAGAATGGTTGGCTTTTTGGTCATGAGCGCCTTGATGTAGGAAACTTCCACCGCATTCTTCGACAGCGACAGATAAAGCGGCGCACCATCCGAGGCGAACAAAGATTTGCTCATGGGCTTCAGCCAGAGCAAGACCACATCGGCTTCTTCGGGCGTGCTTACAAACTGCACGGGGTACGAGCTGTCTTTGGCGGCGTACACTTCGCCGGCTCCCGTAGCGGGCGCGTTGCCGGCTTTTTGGTAGGACTCGAAGTACACTTTGGTTTTCACCTTCAGCGGTAACGCTTTGGCATCGTTGCGCAGCAGCACGATGGATTTGCGTAGCGCCACCGCCGCCCGGGCCGCCGACTTCGGGTTGTTCACGATTTTCTCGGCGGCCACTTCGTCTACGTACGGGTTTTCAAACAAGCCCAACGCAAACTTTTCCAGCAGCAGCCGCCGCACGGAATCGTTGATGAGAGGCAGATCCGCGGGGTTGCTTTCAACGGTTTTTAGAAGTTCGGTGGGGTCAGCAGTACCCGAAAACAGGTTGACGCCCACTTGCAGGGCCTGGTGGTACCGCTGGGTGATGGACAGCTCTTCGGCGCCCCAGGGCATCATTTCAATAGGTCCGGTGTCGGAGTTGATAATGCCGTTGAAACCTAGCTCAGTGCGCAACAGGTCTTTGATAACGCCTTTGCTGTAGGCATACGCAATCTGCTCGTACTTCGTGCCTACCGGCATCGAGTAATAAGGCATGATGGCGGCGGTGCCCGCCTTGATGGCCGCCTTAAAAGGAATCAGGTTATTGGCAAATTGGCCGCCGGGAAACACCTCTTTCTTGCCCCAGTCGAAGTGTGGATCTTGGCCGCCCTCCCCGGCGCCTCCACCGGGAAAGTGCTTGGTGGTTAAAGCCACGGAAGTTGGGCTGAGCGTAGTTCCCTGGAAGCCAAGCACCACCTGCGTTATCATTTGCGCCACCCACTCGGCATTCTCGCCAAACGTACCATCCACACGTTGCCAGCGGGGCTCCGTCGCTAAATCGGCCATGTACATATAGCCCTTGCGCAAGCCAACCGCGGCCCACTCCTGCCGGGCAATGTCGGCAAATTCGCGCGTCAGCTTCAGGTCGCGCATAGCTGACAAGCCCAGCTCGCCGGGCCACTTCGAGAAAGCCGTGGTGCCGACGCTGGTGCCCACCGCTGCCGCCGTGGTGATGTGGTTGCGAGGATTGGAAGCCACAATGGCCGGAACACCCAGCGGCTGGCTTTCGCACAGCGCCTGCAAGCGGTTGGCCCATTCGGCGGTCGTGCGGGCGCTTACGTTGGCCCGCAAAATGAAGTGCCGCTGGTGAAACTGGGTTACGGCCTTGGTGGTGCCTGCAGCAGTCATAATGGGTACGGGCAACTGCTTGCGCGTGAACATGTTGGTGGACGTAACCAAGTCCTCTTCGTTGAACTGGCTGGTAATGGGCTCCTTGTTTTTGGGCGCTTCAAAGGCCCAGTCGTTTTGCAGGCGGGTGGAGCTGATGAGCATGAATCCAACCTTCTCGGCCACTGACATGCGAGCCAGCAGGTCCTGCGCCCGCGCTTCTGCCGGCAAGCGCCAGTCTTCGTATGTATCGAGGCGGCCGTTCTTGTTTAAGTCCTTGAACTTCAACCCGCCTACGTCCAAGACTTTAGCTGACCGGCTCCCCAAAACTGGCTGCGCCACCTTGGCTTTAGCTGGTTGGCGCAGCGTTTGGAAAGCCCCAAGAAGCGCCAGCAGTGAGATACCCACCGATGCCGTTACGCATGCCTTCCACTGCAAATAAGTGACGGTTCGGGCGGCCACAAGGAGCCCGTGGAGTCTTTTAGCTACTGTTTTCATGGTTTAGCGCAAGGGTGGGAAAGGTGTTAGCAGCGCCGCCCAGCGTCGCCGTGTCAGTAAGTACCTAAATCGCAGGCAGATTGAGATAGAACAACCTGGATTTATTCACGAAAACGTTACCGACAACCCGCCGATTCCAACCGTGGCGCAGCCGGGAAACTGACCAAGCTCAACAGAGTAGTTCATTACCAGCACATGACCTGCGGCCTACAAGCTGAGCCCAGCAACTTATTACGCCCACTGCCCGAGCTGTTGTAGCAAGACATTCAATAAACAGAGAAACTTCCTGTAGCCTCGCCCGCTACTCAAACACTGTTTTTGCCAGACTTACAACGGGTTGCACAACTCAATGGCCGCGCTTTGGTTAAAGACAAACCACCCTTTGACCGTTCGCTATGAAAATCCTGCTCACTGGTGCCAATGGCTATATCGGCCAACGCCTGCTTCCCTTGCTAGCCGAGGCCGGCCACGATGTTGTGTGCTTGGTGCGCGACCCGCGCCGCTTCGAGTTGCCCGAGCGGCTGCGCAGTCGCGTGAGCGTGGCGCAAGGCGACTTGCTGAAGCCGGATTCGCTGCGGGAACTGCCCACCGACATCGACGCGGCTTATTACCTGGTGCACTCGATGAGCGGCAACGACAAAAACTTCTTTCACTCCGAGCAGCAGTCGGCGCGTCACTTCGGGCAGTACCTCGACACCACCACCGCCCGGCAGGTGACCTACCTATCGGGCATCGCCAACGACCATGACCTGAGCACGCACCTACGCTCGCGCAAGGCCGTGGAAGAAGTGCTTGGCCACTGCAAAGCCGCCCTCACGGTGCTCCGGGCCAGCATTATCATTGGGTCGGGGTCGGCATCGTTCGAGATTATCCGGGACTTGGTGGAGAAGTTGCCCGTGATGGTGACGCCCCGCTGGCTGAACTCGCGCTGCCAGCCCATCGGCATCCGCGACGTGATGCACTACCTCACCCACGTACTCGACAACGAAGCCTGCTTCAACCGCTCCTTCGATATCGGCGGGCCCGACGTGCTGACTTACCGCGAGATGCTGCTGAAGCTAGCGGCCGTGCGCGGCTACCGGCGCTACATTGTTACGGTGCCGGTGCTTACGCCGCGGCTGTCGTCGTGGTGGCTGTTTCTGGTGACGCGTACCACGTTTTCGCTGGCGCAAAGCCTGGTGGAAAGTTTGCGCAATGATACCGTGGCCGACCCAGGCCGCAGCATAGCGGAAGTGCTGCCTCACCAGTGCATGAGCTACTTTGCCGCCGTGGAGCTGGCCTTCCAGCGCATCGAGCAAAACGAAGTAGTTAGCAGCTGGAGTGATGCGCTGAGCAGCGGCGTGATGCCACGCAACTACATGGACCACATCCAAATACCGCAGTTCGGCTTGCTCACCGACCGCCAAACGCTGCGCTTCACCCGCCCGCCGCAGGAGGTGCTGCAAAACGTGTGGAGCATCGGCGGGGAGCGGGGCTGGTACAAGGTAGACTGGCTCTGGCGCGTGCGCGGCCTCATGGACAAAGTAGCCGGCGGCGTCGGCTTGCGGCGCGGCCGACGCTCCCCCACTAGCCTGCGCGCCGGCGACCCGCTCGACTTCTGGCGCGTGCTCGTAGCCGACCGCAAAAGCAGCCGCCTCCTGCTTTACGCCGAAATGAAGCTCCCCGGCGAAGCCTGGCTGCAATTCCGCATCTTGCCCAACACCGACGGCTCTCACACACTAGAGCAATTGGCTGCATTTCGACCCTACGGCCTAGCGGGCCGGCTTTACTGGTACTCGCTGGTGCCGTTCCACTTCATTATTTTCCGGGGCATGATCGAAAACATCGTGCAGTACGGCGAATCAACGCCGCTGCCGCAGTTGGCCGCTCCGGCTAGTTAGGTCGGGTGCCAGTGCGGCTGTCAGGCGGTGTTGGGATTGAGTTTTTACGCGAATTCAGTAAGACCCGCAAACCAGTGCCCCAGAGTTGACCAAGGCCCCCGTGTGGCCGCGGATGGGGGTGCAACCGCTAGCTTGGAGCGGTTGTCGGCGGCACTTTCTTCCACCTTATTGCCTCATAAGAAGTCGGAGCGCTAGTCGTTAATCCGGACTGGTTGCTGGTTGAATAGGGTGTTGATGGGAGGTTACTGCCAAGTATGTTCTTAAAACTTGACCCTTAGGCCTCATTATAAAAGCCTTATTATCCATACATAAAAGTCTGTATTTCTTATAGTTGCGCATTATAAATAACCCGATTTTAAGTCCAACTATTCGAGATTCTAGTCTAGCTCAGAAGGACTGATTTATCTAGTTTAGCGAATATTTCAACGCCCTAGGATAGCATCAGATACGGTCATGCAACGCACGTCTGGCAACTGAAGCGCGGGGCTGTTTGAACTGTTCTTATGCTGTCCTGGCCCGAGTTTTCGGCAGGCACTCTAAGTATTTAGCAAACAAGAGTATACTGTCTTATCAAGCCACCTTTTCTATTCGATCCACTACTTACTTATGCTGCTCGTTTATCTGGCCGCTCTTCGAAAGGTATTATTCGGGGAGTGGCCTTCGGGTTTTCAATAACGCCCGAGTTGTACGCTGATTTGCGGTTTCCATTTTAGTTTCCTTACCTGTGCTTATGCTCTTATTCACTACCCTCCAACTGCCCTCTTCTGAAGGCCATTCGTACTACACCACCTGCTATGTACTGGCCTTTGGGGTGCAGTTGGCGCTGCTACTGCGTGCGGGCTACCGGCGGGGCTATCCGCTCCAGACGTGGCTGGTACTTTTAGTTGCTAGCACTTTCGGCTTTATTCTCGGCACTAAGTTGATTGCACTACCTGCCGAAGCGTGGCCCGCGCTGCTGCAACACGGAACCTGGCCAGCTACTACGGCCCGCTCAGTGCTGGGAGGCGGGCTAGGTTTTGCGTTGGTTATAGTGCTGCTACGCCGGTGGCTGGGCTTCAGCTGGCACGTCGTCGATGCGTTTGCGGCCCCATTGTGTGCCGGACTAGTTGTGCAATGCATAGGGTGTTTGCTGGTGGGTTGCTGCTTCGGCGAACCCACCAATGGCAAGTGGGGCCTTACCTATGTGGCGGGCACTTTGCCGTACTATTTGCAGCAGCAGCAGGGTCTGCTAGCAGAGGGAGCCGCCCATTCCTTAGCCGTTCATCCCACTCAGCTTTACACACTGCTCCTGTGCGCCGGAACCGGACTATTCCTTTGGCTGACACGCCGCCGGCAATGGCCTGCGGGCAGCCGGCTTTTGCTACAAGCTGGTTTATTGGTGGTTGGTCGGCTGGTCATTGAGTTCTGGCGCGACCCAAGCGGGGAGCCAGTAGGCGCGGGTAGTATTGAATTGTGGGGCTTGCAAATGCTGCAAATGCAGTGGGTACTGCTGCCATGTGGGATACTGCTGCTAAGTGCCTGGGGACTGTTAATTTACAGTGCCCGCTTTACGTCGCTTGTGCCAGAAGTCTGTCCTAAAGACCGTCCTCTTCGTAATCTACTAGCCGTTGTGGGGGTGCTGGTGTGCACGGCGCTGCTACCCACTGGCGCACTCACAGTGCCCGAACTGCTGGTGGTGAAATCGGTGCTACTGGCGGTGATTATACTAGTCACCATCAGCGTACTGCATGAGGCCTTGACAACGAAGCGAGTAGGCTTGCCCCTTACAGCTGCCGCGGTGGTACTGCTCTTCACCAACCAAGTGCCCGCCGATTCCACGCAGTCCAGCTATTTCTCTTTCACACCTGGTTTTGTACGGGGCACCTACGACCAAGATATAAGCAGAAGCAGTGAAGACAACTGCTCTGGTCAGCCTTATCGTGTGGGTTATTACCACCGTTATCAGGCAATTGGAGGAGAGTTTTCTTACACGCGGCCCAGCCAAAGCAAACCTGGCCGTACTACTTACGGCTTGGGCGTGTGGAGCGGCCACGAATACGTTAACGCCCAACAACTGACCATAGGAGAACCTTTTTTGACGGCCAACCCTAGGGATGGCCAGCGTTTTCCACTGTATGATATCAACCCCTACTTACAGCGTGACCGAATGCATTCTAATGGTTTCGGCTATGGCATCCGGCTGGGAATCCACCTTGGCAAACTAGCAAATCTTGGTTTTTCTGATCTAAACAGCAACTTAAAAACAGTGGAGGCGCAACCAGACGCGACCATTTGGCTAGGCGTACGGCGCACGCTGTTCGCTCAGGCTGACTTCGGAGCCGGGCCCTTGGGCTTAGGCAACCCTACTGGGCGAATTGCCTTGGGTTCGGGACTAGGCTCCAACTGGAATCGTCAACTGTTAGTAGGCGCAGCATTAGCCGAACACGCACCAAACAACGCTATGGGCTTTGTCAGCGCCAGTTTTCCTTTGGGCAAAACCCACTTATGGTTAGAGCCCTACGGAGCTACTAATTTCGGGCGGCATCAGCAGGTATTGCTGCGCCTACAATACCGGGTGAGCACGCGCCGACGCTGAGCACTATCCCAGTCGTCGTACCAACCACATAATTCCACTCAGCAACAAGCTGATCAGCAGCATCGAAGCTATGGGGGCATACAGCCGGAAGCCCGGCCGCTCGATGCGGATGTCGCCGGGCAGCCGGCCGAACCAGTTCAGCAACGAGCCGCCGCCGAGCCAGAGGAAGGCCCCAAGGGCGGCGACGGCTAAGCCAATAAGTACGAGGAGTTTACCGAGTTGAGGAGGCATGTTGGCGGCTTGAATCCATTACCATTTCACTACCAGCAACGTGCCCACAGCCACCAGCAACAGAAAAATTCCGAAGGCCACCCATTCCACACGCTGGCTGAAATCCTGCGGATAGGAACGACGAATCCGGGCCTGCCCCCAGATACTGGCAAGCAAGGCAACCACAACAAGCGGCATCATCACTCGCATAGACAGTAGCCCTCGTGAAAACAGGCCGATAACCAGCAGCACTGGCAGACCCGTGCAATAGGCAGCAAGGCGCGGAAAGAAGGTGGATTGGTTCATACGGGAGTCTCGTGAATGGGCTAGCTAACTACAAATTTACCCCTGCCCAAACACTGGCTCGATGCGGCCTTCCGGGCTTATTTGCAGCACGGCTTCGTACCGCTGCCCCGACTTAGCCGACACGAATCCGCGGATGACACCGGTTTTGCCTTTGCGCAAGAGCTGGTTCATCTGCGTGTCGCTGAGGGTTTTGCCGCCCCACTCGAAGGGCACCCGGAACTGGCAGTCTTCGCGGAAACGGGAGCAGCCGTAGGCGGCTTTGCCTTTGAGCATGGTACCCAGCCGGCACACCGGGCACGGAATCTGGCCGGGGTCGTTAGGCGTGGTGGGCTTGCTTTCGGCGGCGCGGACTAGCTCCAAGGTGTGTTGTGGCGTGAGGCGGATGGCCGCGTCGAACTTTTGGCCCGCATCATCCACGAAGCCCTTGATAACGGGCGTGCGGCCTTTGGTCAGCAAAGGCTGCATCTGCTTGTCAGTTAGCTTTTTGCCCTCAAATTCAGTTGGGAGTCGGAATTGACAGCCCTCTCGCCAGCGCGAACAGCCGAACGCCGATTTGCCGCGCAGTACGTGGCCGCTGCCGCAAGCCGGGCAGGCACCGAGCGCGCCGGCAATAGCGGGCGTAGCAGCCGCTTTAGGCGGATTCGCTTTGGTAGCCACTGCTTTCTTCTGGCCCGTCAGGTCAGCCAGCTCGGTTTTGCTGACGGTGATGCCGCGGCCCGAACCGTCCTGCTTCACCTCCAGCACCATCTCGCGCACCAGTTGCTTCAGCTCGTCCAGAAACAAACCCGAATCGAGGTTGCCGGCTTCAATCTGACGCAGCTTCCGCTCCCACTGCCCCGTTAATTCCGCCGATTTGAGCGTGGGGTTGCGGATGAGGCCAATGAGTTCGACGCCGGTGGCGGTGGGCAGAATCTTCTTCTTCTCGCGCACGATGTAGCCCCGCTTAAACAGCGTTTCGATGATGGCGGCGCGGGTACTCGGGCGCCCGATGCCGTTTTCCTTCATGGCTAGCCGCAGTTCGTCATCATCCACGTTGCGGCCGGCAGTTTCCATACCGCGCAACAACATTGCCTCGCTGTACTCGCGCGGGGGCTGCGTCACTTTCTGGTCGAGGCGGGGCTTGTGCGGGCCTCTTTCGTCCTTCACGAAGTTGGGCAGCACAGTGCTTACCACATCGTCCTCGCCCTCACCGGCCGCCTTAGGGGCCGAGGGTGCTTGCTGCTTCTCCGGGTCGCCGTACACCACGCGCCAGCCGGGGTTCAGGATCTGGCGGCCGCGCACCCGGAAGGGGTAGCCGCCCGCTTCGGCCGTTACGGTGGTGTTGCTGACTTCGCAATCGGGGTAAAACGCGGCCAGGAAGCGGCGCACAATGATGTCGTAGACGCTGCTTTCGTGGCCGCCGAGGCCGTTGGCACTCGCGCCCGTCGGGATGATGGCGTGGTGGTCGGTTACTTTATTGTTGTTGAAGACCTTGGTGGACTTGCGAATTTTGGTGGCCAGCAACGGTGCCGTCAGGCCCGCATAGCCACCCAAGCCGCGCAGGATATCCGGGATTTTCACGTACTGGTCGTCGGGCAGGAAGGTGGTGTCTACGCGCGGGTAGCTCACTACTTTCTTCTCGTAGAGGCTCTGCACCGTCTTGAGCGTATCTTCGGCGGACAAACCCAACTGGTTGTTGCACTGCACCTGCAACGAGGTCAAGTCAAACAACGACGGCGGCGTTTCGTAGCCTTTCTTGATTTCGACGCCCGTTACGGTTAGGGGCACGTCCTTCACAGCGGCCATGGCGGCATCGGCCTCTTCCTGGCTCACAAAGTAGCCGCGGGCCTTCAGGCGGGCTTTTTCGTCGGGCTCATCGTCGTCGGCTTTGCCTTTTTTGGGCGGCGCCACGTGGCTGAACATCGTGCCGCGGTACTCGGTGCGCAACACCCAATACGGTTCCGGCTTGAAGTTCTGGATTTCGTGGTACCGGTCTACCAGCAGCGCCAGCGTGGGCGTTTGCACGCGGCCGAGGCTGAGCACCTGCCGCTGCCCAGCGGCATACTTGAGCGTAAACAACCGGGTGGCATTCAGCCCGAGCAGCCAGTCGCCAACGGCGCGGCTCTTACCGGCTTGGTACAGCTTGTCGAATTCGGCACCGTCGCGCAGGTTGGCAAAGCCCTGGCGGATAGCTTCTTCGGTGAGCGACGAAATCCAGAGGCGCTTGAACGGCTTGCGGTACTTGGCTTCCATCAACACCCAGCGCTGAATCACCTCTCCTTCCTGGCCGGCGTCGCCGCAGTTTATCACTTCCTCGGCGTTGGCCAGCAGGTTTTTGATGACCGTAAACTGCCGCACTACGCCGTCATCGCGGCGCATGAGCTTGATGCCGAACGTGTCGGGCAACATGGGCAGGTCGTGGATGCTCCAGCGCTTCCATTCGGGGCGGTAGTCCTCAGGCTCCCGAAGCTGGCAGAAGTGGCCAAACGTCCAGGTGACCTGGTAGCCGTTGCCCTCGTAGT
>NZ_CAXTBM010000033.1:0-66993 GCF_964242765.1 uncultured Hymenobacter sp. | reverse complement strand
ACTGGCCCATAGCACGTCCTGCCGACGGTCGTAGAGCAGATACGTAAACTTGTCGGTGGGCAGGTTAGTGTTTTGGGTGCGGTAGGCTTTCAGAAAACGGCCTTCCTGGTCGAACTGAAGTAAGCCTTGGGTGAGGGTAGCCACCCATATTTTGCCGTACCGGTCTTCCACGATGCCTTCCACCGACGTTTCGGTTAAATTAAGCTGGTTGGGCAGTTCAGTATACGTGCGGATGACTTCCTGTCCGTGCTTACGTTGCAGCGTTACCAGGCCATCATAGTGAGTGCCGAGCCACAGCACCCCGTTGGAAGCCTGAAAGATGGTGGATATGTCGACGCCCTGCGCGTTGTCGGGGGCTTGGCTGGTTAGGTAGTTGCGGTAGGTTTTGCGGGTAAGATCGTAGCAGGAAAGCCCGTTGCGGGTGCCCAGCCAGAGCAAGTTCTGGGCTTCTTCTTTGTAGATGGCATTGACGAAGTTGTTGGGCAGGGTGGGGTGCTGGGCAATCTGCTGGTTTAAATGCCCAAACGGCTTCTGCCGCAAGTCCACCCGGTTGAGCCCCCCCGCCGAAGCTGCTAGCCACAGGATCTGGTTTTTGTCTTCAAAAATCTGGTAAACTCGCTCGGAATTAAGGCCATAGGGTTTGCCGGGCACCGGCAGAAACAGGGCCGCTTCTTGGGGCTCTAGCGGAATAGTGTGACCGGTAGCAGGGGCAGCTTCCCACAGGTGCAGTCCGTAACTAGTCCCCACCCACAGCCGCCGAAACGAGTCGAGGTAGAGCGTTTGCACATCCTGAAAAAGCCGGGGCAGGGGCTGCGCCGCCCCTACTCGCCCAGCAAGGCGGTCTTGGTTGGCCAGCCAAAACACTTGCTGGCCGGTACTCACCCATAAGTCGCCCTGCCGGTCGAGGTGCAGTTGGCGGACGGTAGGGGCGAGAAAGGCGGTGGGTTGCGCAACCAAGGCAGTTGGAGCAACGCGCGGCATTATCATACGAAGCCCACTGGCAACCGTACCCACCCAAACTTTCCCGCCGGGCTCGGCTAACAAGCTGGTCACCTCATAATCAAGTGCTCGTTGGTCAGTTAGTGGCACCCTACGCACGGCTATGGGTTGGTCGTAGCTGTCGAGCGTGAGTTGAAACAAGCCCAGGTTGCGGGTGCCTACCCACACATGACGTCGGGAGTCGGAAGTTAGGGCCGTTACTTCGGTTTGGGATAATTGCCGGGCTAGCTGCCGGTCTGCCCGCGGCAAGCGTTGCTCGCTTAACCCAATAAACTTGTCGGCACCCGCATCGTAGCAGCTAACGCCGGTGTTCTGGGTGCCCACCCACAGCCGGCCAGTGAGCCCCACGTGCAACATCCGAATGCGGTTGCCCGACAAGCCATTCAGCGGGTTTACGGGCAGAAAGTAGGTTTCCAGTTCGTAGCCGTCGTAGCGGTTGATGCCCTTGTTGGTGCCCACCCACAAAAACCCCTCCTTGTCTTCGGCCACCGTTATGGCGTCGCTGTGCGACAAGCCTTCGGTGATGGTAACATGCTCGAAGCGCAATTCGTCTAGGCTGCCTTGTGCGCGGCTCGTCTGGCAGGCCACGCTTAGGAGCAAGAGCAGGAAGCAAAAAGCACAAGTAAACTTCCAGTTCATAACTCGTTGCGAGGGGCAGATTGAATGATGCTGTGCATAACCGACCGTTAACCTTCTAATAGTGGCCCACCAATCAGCTCTCCAGGTGAGAGAACAGCCACTAAAAGCAAGATCCAATCAGTAAATTATTTATTACCAGCCGTTTATTAAGCTTACAGTTAGGCAAACGCAACCCAAAAGGTGTTTTGCAAAGCCTAATTTATCCCCTTTTTTGACTTAAAACACCCCTGTTCACCGGATGAAAGGACGATACTTTTGAATAATTCAAAGTGCCTACTCGAAACTTCAACGCTTTCTAGCAATCATTTGCTTTGCACGCGCTAACGATTGCGGCAGTTATTAGCAATCGTTTGTGAAGACCAACACCACCTTGCCAACTTCTCTTTTAGCTAAGACCCTACTCTTAATTCCCTCCTCATGAAAGTAAAATGGCTACTCTTAGGCGGGCTATTCTGGTCTGTCCGGCCGGTTCAAGCTCAGCCTTTCTTCCGGTTTGCTGGGACAGATACCGAGCCGGCTACCTCAACCAACCAGCCGTTGGCTGGCCTTAAAGACAAGGAACTAGCACCAGTTGCTACCGTCACGGGTCGCATCACCGACGAAAAAGGCGAAGGCCTACCCGGCGCCTCGGTACTAGTAAAAGGCACTACCGTTGGCACGGCTACTGATGCGCAAGGCAGGTTCACGTTGGCCGTGCCCGACGAGAATGCGAGCGGCACCCTGGTCGTATCGTTTCTGGGGTACTTGTCGCAGGAAGTAGCTATTGGTGGGCGCACCGAAATCAACGTGGTGCTGCGGTCCGACGCTAAGTCGCTGGACGAGGTGGTGGTGGTGGGCTACGGCACCCAGAAGAAAGCCGACGTAACGGGTTCAGTGGTTTCGGTGCCAACGGACCGGCTGGAAAAACTGCCAGTAGCCAACGTGGCCCAGGCCCTGCAAGGCGCAGTGGCCGGCGTTACGATTGCTACTACCTCGGGCGCCCCCGGTGCTCAGCCTCGAATTCAGATTCGGGGGGTGCGCTCCATCACGGCCAATACCGACCCCTATATCATTTTGGATGGCGTGCCGTTTCCGGGCAACTTCAACGACATCAGCCCCACCGACATTGCCTCCATCGAGATTCTCAAGGATGCCTCGGCTACGGCTATTTATGGTACGCGCGGCTCTAACGGGGTGATTCTGGTAACCACCAAGCACGGCAAAACCGGCAAGCCCCAGATTCGCTACACCGGCTACGCGGGCCCCGAGTATATGTCCAACAAGTTGGAACCCATGGATGGCCCGGCATACGCCGCTAAGTTTCAAGCCTATAAGGTGCAGGCCAATCTTACCGGCGACCCATTGCCCAACTTTGGTGAGCTAGAAAACTACAACGCCGGTAGAACAACCGACTGGCTGAAGCTCATTGGGCAGCAAGGCTTTGTGCAGGACCACAACCTGTCCTTTTCGGGCGGCACGCCCGACGTGAAGTACTACCTCTCGGGCGACTACTTCAAGCAGAAGGGCATTCTGAAAGGCTACCAGTTTCAGCGCGTAAGCATCCGCTCGAACCTGGACGCCAACCTGACGAACTGGTTGCGCGTGGGCACTTCGGCTTTCTACGCCAGTTCCAACGATGATGGCGGGCAAGTGAACTTAGCCCTGGCCCAGGCCGCTAGTCCGTACGGCGTACCCTACAACTCCGACGGCACCTACAAGATTCAGGCGATGCAGCCGGAGGCGCTGTTCCTCAACCCATTGCTTGGCTTGACTACCGACCGTATCAGCCGCGTCAACCAACTGACTGGTACGCTCTACGCCGAAGTGCAACCCACCTTCGTGAAGGGCCTGACCTACCGGCTCAACGGCAGCTACTCGTACCGGCCATACCGCTTTGCGAGCTATACAGGCCGGGCAGCCAACGACTTGCGCGGCACGGCAATCATCACCAACGACGAGCGGCACAACTACACCATCGAAAATATCCTGGTGTATAACAAGGACTTCGACAAGCACCACTTCGACTTGACGGCCTTGTATAGTGCGCAGCAAAACACCTACTTCACTACCACCGAAAACGCCAGCGGCTTTATCAGCGACCAGACCGGCTTCAACAACATCGGTTCGGGCAGCATCCCACCCACGCTTAGCTCCTATGACGAGCGCCGGTCGTTGCTTTCGCAGATGGGCCGCCTGAACTACTCCTACGACAGCCGCTACCTCTTCACCGTGACAGCCCGGCGCGATGGTTCGTCGGTATTCGGCGACCAAGCCAGCAAGTATGCCACTTTCCCTTCGGTAGCCGTGGGCTGGAACGTAGCCAACGAGCAGTTTCTGAAAGAAAACGAGAAAATCAACCTGCTCAAGTTGCGCTATTCGTACGGCATCACTGGCAACGAAGGCATCAACCCTTACCAGACTATTACGGGGCAGACTCAGCTACAGTATGTCTATGGCGGAGTAACCTTCACGGGTCTGCGAGCTAATACGCTAGGCAACTCGCAACTAAAGTGGGAAAGCACCAATAGCAGCAACATAGCGTTAGACTTCGGCTTGTTTAAGAACCGTATTTCGGGCTCCGTTGAATACTATGATGCCAACACCAAAAACCTACTACTAGCCCGGCTGATTCCTATTATCAACGGCTATACTAGTGTGCTGGATAATATTGGCCGGGTGCAGAACCGCGGCCTGGAGGTGGCCTTGAACACGGTGAACGTGGAGCACAATGATTTCACCTGGAACACCAGCTTCAACTTCACCCGCAACCGCAACAAGGTATTGGAACTGTACGGCAACGGGACCGACGACATCACCAACCGTCGCTTCATCGGCAGGCCGCTGAGCGCCATCTACGACTACAAGATGATCGGCGTGTGGCAGGTAGGCGAAGACCCAGCCGGCCTGGACCCCGGTGCCAAGCCCGGCGACCTGAAGTTTGAGGACCTGAACGGCGACGGTAAGATTGACTCCAACGACCGGACCTACTTGGGTAGTTCGCTGCCCAAATACACGGCGGGCCTCACCAATACCTTCGCCTACAAGGGATTCAGCTTGCGCGTCTTCTTCCAGACCGCCCAGGGAATCCTGCGCAGCAACGACGTGCTAAACCGCGCCGACTTCAGCTACCGCGTCAACCAGCCGGCTGCCGTTGGCTATTGGACCGCCGAAAACCAGAGCAACGACCGGCCCGCGCTTTCCTACTTCAATACGCGCGGCTACTCCTACCCCAACGATGCTAGCTACGTCCGTCTCAAAGATGTGACGCTGAGCTACACTCTACCCGAAAGTCTGCTCGAGAAAATTAAGCTCGGCAGCACGTCGGTGTACGTGAGTGGGCGCAACCTCTACACCTGGACCGACTGGATTGGCTGGGACCCCGAGCAAAACTACACGCAAGGCAACGGCACTGGCAACGGCATTCCGAGCGGAATTGCGGCCAACTTCCCCCTGGTAGCCTCTTACGTGTTTGGCGTGAGTATCGGCCTGCGCTAACCATCACCCACCCTAGCATCTTTCCTCATGAAACGCATACTTATTAGCGTGCTTGGGCTGGTGGCCGCGGCCCAGCTCACCAGTTCCTGCAAAGACACCTATCTGGACGAAGAGCCGAAGTCGCTCTATACGCCCCAAACCTCCTTAGTTGATTCGCTGGGCTTCGAAGCAGGCATGGCCGGCCTGATGTCGGTGGTGCGCGAACAGTACACCTACTCCGACCGGCAAGGCCTGCTTGGTACCATGCAGCTTGGCACCGATGTGGCCATTCCGGGCAGCCCCGAAGCTGTAGAAGTGCCGTACTACAACTACAACCTGCTGAATTCGCAGGATGCGGGGGCTTTGATCTGGTGGAGCTGGGCGTACCGCACCATCAACAATGCCAACGTCATCATTCAGCAGGCCTCTATTGCGCCCGCTACCGTGCGGCAGGGCTACAAAGACCGGATCAGCGCCGAGGCTCGCTTCTACCGGGCCTATGCCTACAACTTCCTGGCAACCCTCTACGGCGACGTGCCCCTGATCGAACAGCCAGCTACCGGCCCCCGCAATGATTTTGCCCGTACGCCAGTTGCGGATGTCAATGCCTTTATTATAAATGACTTAACCACGGCTATTTCCGCCCTGTCCTTGGTTAACAACCCAAGGCTGGCCTCGGGCCGCATCAACCGGGCGGCGGCGCAGCAACTGTTAGCGGAGGTATACCTGCGCACCGGCCAGAATGGTCTGGCCGAGCAGCAGTGCCAGGCTGTCATCAGCAGCGGCCTGTTCCGGCTCATCACGGCCCGCTACGGGGTGCGGTCAGGCCAGCCCGGCGACTACTATTCCGATATGTTCGTGATAGGCAATCAGCGCCGAAATCAGGGCAATACCGAGCTTATCTGGGGTATTGAGCAGCAACTCAACATCCCCGGCGGCACAACCAGCGCCCAGCAGCGCCGCATGTGGGTACCCGGCTATTACGCTATTTCAGGTATGCTCGTGGCCGATTCACTCGGCGGCAGGGGCGTTGGCAGAATGCGGCTCAGCAACTGGGTTATTTACCAGCTGTTCTCAACCAACGACATACGCAACTCCCGGTATAACCTGAAGCGGCGGTTCTATTACAACGACCCCAGGTCGGCGCGGTACAGGCAGCGCGTAGTAGTTACTGGCTCCGACACGCTCTTCCGCATTGCACCCTATATCACCAAATGGAATCAGCTGGATCCGGCCGATGAGTTTGGCTTCGGCACTATCAAGGACCTGACCATGATGCGCCTCGGCGAAACCTACCTGCTACTGGCCGAAGCCCAATTCAAACAAGGCAAAAACGCCGACGCGGCCGCCAGCATCAACGTGCTGCGCACCCGGGCGCAGGCCGCCCAAGTGACGGCCGCCAACATGAGTTTAAACTTCATCTTGGATGAGCGGGCCCGTGAATTGATTGGCGAAGAACAGCGCCGCCTCACGCTGGCACGTACTGGTACGCTCGTCGAGCGCACCTTGCGCCTGAACGGCGCCTCCGTCTCGGGCCTGACGCAGAAAAACGTGCTGCTGCCCGTTCCGCAGACGGAGCGCGACCTAAACAATGGCTTGCTGTCACAAAACGAAGGCTATTGAGGCTCCCTGAAGGCGAGCTTATTTGCTGGGTCAGCGAATAAGCTCGCCTTTGTTTATCGAAATGCAAGGCGGCTATTTGCCGCCTTGCATTTCGATAAACAGGTGTTTGAGTTACGTCGTAACCGCAAGCTGTACCTTGGCGCCTACTAGCTCACTGAGTGCCCCAAACGAATTTAGAATTGCAATGCAGTTTCCAAGGCGAGGTAGTACCCACAACAACCTTTTCCTAGACCTACACTGAGTGGCAGAACACGCACATCGTTTTGAAACCGCTGTCAACTAAACCTCCCGTAATGACTATTTCTACAACCTGGCGACTGTTGCGGACCTGTTTGCTGAGCCTAGTGCTTGGCAGTGCCCATTTGACTGGTGCTGCAACCGAGTTGCCCGCGCCGAAAGTGGCCGACAAGCGTTTTTTTCAGCCGAAGTTTATCAAGCAGCAGCTGCTGAAAGCCACCCAGTGGCAGCTAGCCCACCCCAAGCACAGCGGCACCGACTGGACCAACGGCGCCTTCTACGCTGGCGTATTCGCCGCCTACGAAACCACTAAGTCCAAGCAAATTCTGGATTCGCTGATGGCCATGGGGGAGCGAAACAAGTGGCGCCCCGGCCCGCGCTACGACCACGCCGACGATATTGCCATCTGCCAAACCTACCTCAACCTCTACCGCCTCAAAAAAGACCAGCGCATGATTCAGGCCACCATTGATACGGTGGCGAAGCTGCGCCGCGTCACGGGGCGCGAAGTGCGGGAGCATGGCCTAACCTGGTGGTGGTGCGATGCGCTATTTATGGGTCCGCCGGTGCTAGCCAAGTTAAGTGCCATCCAGAAAGACCCCTCGTACCTCACCTTCAACGACACGCTCTATCAGCAAACGTACCGGCACCTCTACAACCAGCAAGAGCACCTGTTTGCCCGCGACGCGGCCTACTTGTGGAGCGAAGCCGGGGAAGGCAAAAAGGAAAGCAACGGCCAACGCATCTTCTGGAGCCGCGGCAACGGGTGGGTGATGGGCGGCTTGGTGCAGCTGCTCAACGAGTTACCTGCTACGCATCCTAGCCGCCCCTTCTACACCACCCTCTTCCAGCAGATGAGCGCACGCCTGCTCTCCTTGCAGCAGCCCGACGGGCTCTGGCGCTCTAGCCTGCTCGATCCGCAGGCCTACCCCGGCGGCGAAGCTTCCGGCTCGGGCTTCGACTGCTACGCCATGGCCTGGGGCATCAACCAGGGTTTGCTCGACAAGGCGCAGTATCTGCCGGCCGTGCAAAAAGCGTGGGTGGCTTTGAACGGCTTGGTATCAGCGGAGGGCCGCGTAGGTTGGGTGCAGCCCATCGGGGCCGATCCGCGCCGCGACTTCTCGGCCGAGAGCTGGGAAGTGTATGGCACTGGTGCCTTTTTGCTGGCTGGTTCCGAGGTCATCAAGCTTAAATAGCTATAATCAACTAACTGACATCCTCTTACCGCTTTCATGGCAATCTGAGAGCCTGCCGGGCGGGCTGTGAGCTTATGGGCACCTAGGAGCTACTACCGATATAGCTCATAGGTGCCGTTTGCTGTACACAGCGTTGCGCTAGCGCCTCAGACGTAGGCCTTATTTGCTGCCTACCTCTCAAGAGGTAGCCGTTCGAAATTCTGCACTCTATGAAACACCACTTCCCAAACTCCTTCATGCGCTATTTGCTACTTGCTCTGGTGAGCTTAGGCTGGAGCCGGACGTTTGCCCAAACGGCTAGCCTTATTACCAACATCGACCACCGGGCTACCACCAGCCTGAACGGCAAGTGGAAAATCATCGTCGACCCCTACGAAACCGGCTTCTACAGCTACCGCATGACCGAAGACCCGAACGGCTACTTCAAAGACCGCAAGGCCAAGGATGCCACGGAGCTAGTGGAGTACAACTTCGATACTTCTGATGAGTTGCATGTGCCCTCTGACTGGAATTCGCAGCGCGAGGACCTAAAGCTCTACGAAGGCACCATCTGGTACAAGAAGGCCTTCGATTACGCCAAGAAAGCTGCTACCAACCGCGTATTCGTGCATTTTGGCGCGGTGAACTACGATGCGCACGTGTACCTCAACGGCAAGAAAATCGGCCGGCACGTGGGCGGCTTCACGCCGTTCAACCTGGAAGTCACCGACCTGTTGCAGGAGAAAGGCAACTTTCTGGTTGTGAAGGCCGACGACAAACGCCTGAAGGAAGCCGTGCCCACGCCCAACACCGATTGGTGGAACTACGGCGGTATCACTCGCGACGTGAAGCTGGTGGAAGTGTCCGCTACGTTTGTGGAAGACTACACGGTGCAACTGGCCAAAGGCAGCCTCAACAAGCTGGATGTGTGGGTGAAGACCAACGGCGCCAGCCCCCAACCCATCACGGTCAGCATCCCGGAAGTGAAAGTGAAGCTCACTGGCACCCCCGACGCCAGCGGCCTAGTGAAGCTCACTGGCAATGCCAAACTGAAGCTATGGTCGCCGGAAAGCCCCAAGCTGTACAAGGTGCAGATTACGAGCGGCTCCGAAACCGTGGAAGACGAAATCGGCTTCCGCAGCATCGAGACCAAAGGCGCGGATATCCTGCTTAACAAGAAGCCGGTGCTGCTCAAAGGCATCTGCATTCACGAAGAAATGCCGACCCGCGGCGCCCGTGCCTACAGCATGGAAGACGCGCAAACCTTACTCGGCTGGGCCAAAGAACTAGGCTGCAACTACGTGCGCTTGGCCCACTACCCGCACAACGAAAACATGACCCGCCTGGCCGATAAGATGGGCCTGATGGTGTGGTCGGAAATTCCGGTGTACTGGACCGTGGATTGGGCCAACCCGGCCACGCTGGCCAACGCCAAGCAGCAACTCACCGAGATGATTACGCGGGACAAAAACAAAGCCTCGGTAGTACTGTGGTCGATGGCCAATGAGACGCCACTCAGCGACAGCCGCCTCAACTTCCTGAAGAGCCAAATCGAAACGGCCCGCCAGCTCGACAATACCCGCCTCATCACGGCCGCGCTGGAAGTGCACAACGCCACCGAAAACACTATGATGATTGACGACCCGCTGGGGCAATACCTCGACGTGCTGGGCTGCAACGAGTACATCGGCTGGTACAGCCGCAAAATCGAGGACTGCGACAACATAACCTGGAAAACCACTTACGACAAGCCCCTTATCATCAGTGAAACCGGCGCCGACTGCGTTGCGGGCATGCACGGCGAAGCTACGGCGCGCTTCACGGAGGAGTTTCAGGACAACTTCTACCAGCACCAATTGGCCATGATCAAGCGCATTCCCTTTCTGCGCGGCGTCACCCCCTGGATCCTCACTGACTTCCGCTCGCCCCGCCGCCCACTACCCGGCATTCAAGACTATTGGAACCGCAAGGGACTAATTTCCGACCGTGGCGAGCGAAAAAAGGCCTTTTACACCCTACAAAAGTTCTACGCAGATTGGAAATTGAAGTAGTCTGCCCGCAGACTACACTAGCTACCAAGCACATAAAAAAGGGGAGAGGCAAACCAATTGGCGTGCCTCTCCCCTTTCACTAGTACACCTTTGCCTTCTACTAGCGACGACGGGTGCTGCGCTTCTTTGCGGTTGATTTGCTTTTGCTAGCTGTTGAGCGGTGCACCGTCTTTTTACGGCTGGCGCTGCTACGGTGCGCCGAAGAACTGCGGTGATAGGTGCGGTGCGGGGCAGCTACTTTAGGAGCCGCTAACGTCTCCGGAACTTTGGTTTCCTCTGTTAGCTCCGGGGTTCGTGCCAGCATTTCGGCGGCGGTTTGCGTGGCCGCTGCTTCTTGCTGGGCGACGTGCTTTAAAGCTGCCGCTTGCTTGCGGCGTACGGGCATTAGAAAGTCGCGCTCGGCACGCTCTTGAACCGAAAGATTTTCTTCGCCCGGAAGAGTAGTTGGCGTAACAGAAGCTGCGTTTTTGTCGCTTTGGGCTAGCACCGGAGCGCTGCTTAGCAGCAAGCCAACCAGCCCAATCATCAGTCGTATCTTCATGTGCTTTTGTCTAATGAAGGGGCGAAGGTACCGCCCGAGACGGGCAAAATCAACGTTGCACATAAAGTTGCTAGCTGGCGTTCCCTATATAGCAGTTGAAAACAAGGGGATGAATTATGGCTGGCAGACGCCAACTTAACCCGCTAAACTTGCATGGCAACCGCTAGCAGAATTCAGTTTAGAACCAACAAAAGCACCGACTTGGGTGGGCAATCCTGCTACCCGCGCCGGCCCACACACCGCTACAACTGCGGAGAAATCTGCACTCTCGTGCCAGTGGAGTGAGTTGTAAATTCCGGAGCATACAGGCACTGAATCTGGCTGAGGCCACCGGAAAAGTCGCCGCTTTGGGTTGCGCGCAGGCGGTACTCGAAGGTGTGAGTGCCTTTGGGAAACCAGCTGATAAAAAAGTTGGTAGCCGCGTCGCGAGGACTTTCATAATAGCCGAGCCCCGATTGGTAGCGGTACCCAGAAGTCTGGCTGATGAGTTCGAGGCCCGCCGCACGCTGGTCTTTGAGGTGCACGTACTCCAGGTCCCGGTCGGAGCGCAGCACCAGGCGCACTACCAGCACGTCGCCCACCCGTAGCGGCGAGGCAGCCGTGAAGCGCTCCAGCGTCGGGCCGCTGGTGGTGCGCTGCTCGCGGTACAGTTGCCGCTCTAGCTGCAACGGCGTAGCGGCGGATGTAATCTTGTCGATTTGCTCGAAATACTGCCAGTATAGGGCGCCCCACGCCACGCCGTTGTCGGTTTTCTTGACTACCACTTTGCCTTGGGCGGGCTTGATTTCCGCTACCGGGAACGTGGTTTTGAAATAGTCCGTACCGGCCTGTTGGCTACTTGGCACCACGGCCCTCCCCCCTACCGTCACCTGAATGGGCTGGGTGGGTTGTAGCCAGTCGGAGCCGCGGAGCAGCAGGGCATAGCAGGCATCGGCGGTGGCGCGGGTGCTGTTCCAGTTCTGGGTTTGCTTCTGCTTGAGCAGCCACAGCTTCATTTCATCCACCGATTTCTGGTCGTTACGCACTTCGCTGTAGGCTTCGATCAGGGTAGCCTGGGTTTCGGTGGGGGCCTCGCGCCAGTAGTAGCCGCCGCGCACTTCTTTCCAGTACATACCAAGTTCCTCGCTGTGCAGGGCGTTTTCGGTGAGGGCCGTGAAAATGTCTTTCACCGCGGCAGGCTGTAGTTTCTGGCGGTGAAAAGCCAGCGCAATTTGGGCTTGGAGGTAGCGGGATTGACTCGGCCAGAACGTAGCGGCCTGCTGCTGGTAATACCCAAAAGCCGCCTGACTTGCCTGATTAACCGACTGGGTAAGCCAGAAACTGCGGGCGTACAAGGCCTGAATCTGCGTGTCGGATACGTGGTTTTGCTTTAGGTCTACGTTTTTCTGGCGGCGTAGCTCCTCATAGTCGCGCTGGAGCTGGCCGTCGAGGTAGAGCACGGCTTGGCTCACGATTTGGCGGGCCTGCGCGTCTTGCTCTATGTTCAGGGCTCCTAGCTTCTGTAGTTTGCCGAAACCAGCCACAACAAGCTGGGTGATGTACCGGTCGTCGGGCATTTGCTCGAACCACGGGAAAGCGCCGTTGGGCTGCTGCATCTTGGCCAGTTTGGTGAGGGCGCGGGTGGTTTCCGTTTTAAGGCGGGTTTCATCAAACAGCTCGGTTAGGCGGCGCATACGCTCGGTGTTGGATTGGGCATCGCGCACCCACGGCGTTTCCTGAAGCAGCAAGAGTTTCAGCTCCTGATTCTGCTCTAGCTTGCTGCTGAGGGCTGCTTTGTCGCCGGCTTGGGCGGCGCGGCTCCACTCGGCTAGCACGGTTTTGAAGCGCGGGTTGCTAGCCAGGATTTTGGCGGCCACCAGGTTGGCATAAAGACGGCTGAACACCTGCTCCGAGCACTCATAGGGGTACTCCATCAGATACGGCAGCGCCTGCACGGCGTACCAGGCGGGGTTCTGCGTCATTTCCAGTGTGAGCGAGTAGTTGCGGCGCGTGGGCGAGGTGGTGCCGGTAAGCTTCTTCAACTCGAATTCCCGCGTAGCCGGGCCAACAATAGGCAGCGGCAAGCTCTCCGTAACGAGCAAGCGGTTGGGCAGCACCGGCAGTGTGTTTTCCTCGCCATCGGATACGGTTCCTAGCTGTTCGCTTTTGGCTTTCCGCTTTTCATTCCTGGTCTTGCGCGAAGTCTTGCCAACTGCTTTCTCGCTTCCCGTAGCTGGCTGCGCTTCTGCTACCACGCGGTAGGTTATGGCTTCGAGCGGCACTTGGCCTTCGGCGGTTTCGGGAATGGCAAGGCTCCAGCCGACGGCGCTGCTTTGGTTGGCTTTCAGATTGAATTCCAGTTGCGCGGAGCCTTCAAGCAACTTACTGTCGAGAGGCTGCTGGGTGCGGGCATCGAGCAGGAAGAGTTGGGCCGTGCCGCGCAGGGGCTGCGTGGTAAGATTGCTGAGTTTGGCCGTGAGTACGAGTTGGTCGCCTTCGCGGAAGAAGCGCGGCGCATTGGGCGTTACTTGCAGCTGCTTTTGCGTGACCAGTTCACGGCGCAGCAACCCGGAGTGCAGTTGTTGGTCGTGGGCCAGGGCCAGCAGTTGCCAGCGCGTTACGGCTTCGGGCATCTGGAACTCCAGCACGGTTTCGCCCTGGGCGTTGGTGCGCAAGTCGGGCAGCCAGAAAGCTGTTTCGCGGAAGTCCTTGCGCGCCTGTACGCCGGCTAGGTCGGGCTGAGGCTGAGAGAACTTTGGCGTTCCGTAGCCGACGGTTACCATTTCGTTGAGGGCTTCTGAATTACTAGCTACATCCTGGGCTATAGCGGCTGCCATGGGAGCTGATGCGGCAGAGGAAACGGCCCCCCGAATGGTAATACTCCTGGCTTTGGATGCTCTACTATATCCCCCTTTTGCTCCCTCCCGCAGCACATCTTCAGATCGTCTTAAGCCACTCGCACCCGCACCTACTCTTACTCCTTGTCCGTAGTCTAAATCCGGAATTTCGTATGGATTGAAAATCTTACTGTACCCCCACCTTTGAATTCCTGGATAGACGTAGTCAGGCACCTCAGCGTCTCCCGAAGAAGGCATCCACAATCCCTGCGACTCCTCCGTTACAAACCGCCCGTTCCAAGCCAGTGCGGGCTGATAATACGGTTTCGGAAACTCTAGCTCCATAAAGGAATGCGGACGGAAAGCATCCAACGATTTATCATATAGAGTAGCTAGCAACTCGGAATTCGCAGGCTGGCCGGCGGCGTTATGGATGGTGACGCGCCAAGTTTCTCTCTGGCCGGGCTGGAGCTTGTCGCGGAAGGTGGCAACGCTGAGCGACAACGGCGCGGGCGGCGTGGCTACTTGCACGGCGGCGGAGTGAGTGTAGAGACGGTTGTCGCGCACCTGCGTGAGGTGAACGTAAAGCTGGCTACCGTCCAGGGTGACGGGGGCCAGAATTTCTATTAAGCGCTGCTCACCAGCCCGGAGCGTGAGCCACTCGTGCCGCAGCGTTTCGTCTTTGGCTTCCATTTCCATCAGAATGTGGGTGTCCGCCTCGGAACTGCCCACCAAGAAACGGGCCGTCTGGCCGGGCTTTACGCTATCCTGCAAGCTCACAAACCAGTCGGGACTAGGCACGGGCAACGTGGCGGCCGAAGCTGAGTAAAGCGTAAACGACTGCTCGACTTTGGCGGCTGGTGCGCCACCAGCCGCGGGAGTTGTGGCAGCCAGCACGTAGCGGCCGGGCGCCTGCTGTGCCAGTGGCAATGCCAAACCTGACAGCAGCGGTGTTTTATTGGTGTCGAAATCCTGCGTGAGTACGAGGGTACGCACCCAAGAGCTGTCGTTGTCTTCGTTGGCATAGGCATCGAGCGGAAACCGTTGCTTGAACTCCTCACGACTCAAGGCTTCCCGCTCTGGCCGCTCCCAGACCCGCGGCCGGTTAGCGCCAGCGGGTGGCGTGAGGTGGTAGAGCTGCCATGTACCGCGAGCGGGCTTTGCCTCGCCGGTGGCGTTGGTGCTAAGCAGTTTCAGGGCCGGTAGCTGTTCACGGTTGAGCTGGTCCGGTACGTCGAGGCGCAACGTTAGGGCCTGACTGCCGAGGCTGACGCGCTGCTCGCCGGTGCGGGTTTCGCCAGCATCATCTGTCACGTCGGCCGTCACCTCGAAAACGTAGCCAGGATTCCAAGGACCGCGCTTCCCTTGGCCTTGCGCTTCCCCTTTGGCAACGAACGTAACCGTAAAACCGCCCACAGAATCGGTGCTGGTGACACCATTGCTGATCTCCACTTGGGGCTGCCCACCGGGGTACCCTATCCGGCCGTCGGAGCCGCGCCCAAACATCGGCCAAAAGGTGCGGCGCACCACTCGAAACTGCACGGTGGCGCCGTCAATGGGCTGGCCGGCGTAGGCGGCAGCTTTGCCGCGCATCGTTACCTGCTGGCCCAATACGGGCGTGCCTGCCACCAACTCAAACGTCACCTGGAATGTGGGTCGCTTGTAATCTTCCACCGCGAAGCTCACGCTGCCGTAGTCGGTTTGCAGGCTTATTTCGCCGTTGAGCAGGGTCGTGGGCAAAATGATGGAACCGTGGAAGCTTCCGAAATCAGAGGTCGTGAAAGGCAGCGTTTGTACGGTCTGCCCATTCACATCCACGAGGCGTACCGACACGGGCTGTTTGGTAAGAAGTTGCGCCTTACCCGCCAGGGCTTCGGTGAAAATGCCTTTAAAGTAAAGTGTCTGACCGGGGCGATAGATGGCGCGGTCGGTATAGAGGAAGGTGCGGCGCCGAGCCTGTTCGGGCTTGGGTTTGCGCACCTGGCCCAGACTGTAATAGCCCCCTTCCGTAACTAATAGCGAATCGCGTCCTTTGGTGAGCAGCACAGCCCGCAGCAGCGTGTTCTGTTGGGGCGTAAAACCTATTGAAATCTGCACTTGGCCTTCGGCAGAAGTGGTTAGAGGCTCCCCGCGCCGTTGCTTGTAGGTGCTAACCTTCTGGTCGTAATACTGAAAAAACGGCAGTACTCGCCCCCCCGCCACCGGCTGCCCGCTTTGGCGGTGCAGCACCAGCAATTCCTGTCCTGCGGGGGTGGCGCCACCCCGGCGCACTTCGCTCAGCTCACTCACTCCCAAAAGCCCATAAGCCGTTGTGACGCCAGTTTGTTTTTTGATGGGGTTTTCGTTGGTGGTGCTCACCAAAATCAGGTAGTGCCCTAGCGGGAGTGCCGGCCCGCTGTGCTGCACCGTGTGCGCCTTATAGTCAGCGGGGCCAGGCAGTTCCAGCGTCCAGGTGGCAGCGGGCGTAGCAGCCAGAGCACGGGCGTACGTTTTTTGGAAGTCGTTCTCGTTCTCGTTGTCTTGCTGCCACAAGCGCCGTACGGCCTGCGCCACTGTCAGCCGATAGGCCTTGGCGTAAAGCCGCGGCGCGTTACGGACGTTCAGCTTCAGCAGCCACGGCTGGCCGGGCAGCACCACGTCCTCCACAGTGAAATTCACTTCCACTTGCTCAATGCTTTGGCGTAAGCTCTTGGCCTGCGCCGCGCCGCGCGACTTCGGAAATTGTTTTTCGGTTTTCAGCGCCAACTCACGGGCTTGGGCAGGTTCGCTTTCTATTAGTGCAGAAGCATGCTCAAACAGAAACTCCGAGCTAATAGGTAGGGCCTTGTACGTTTCGGCTTCGCGGGTTAGGGCGGCGTGGTATAGTTCCTCCTCGTTTGGCAATTCGGCATGCTGGCGCACGAAGCGCAGACGTTTCAAGTCCACGTCAGCTAGTGCAGCTAAGTTCTTGCTGTCCGTGAGTCGAAAGGCAGTGAGTTGCTGCAACACGCGCAGAGCGTGCAACTGGCCGTTCAAAGAATCCGCTTGCGGAGCCTGCAACTGCAAGCGGGCAAAGTCAGATGCGGAACCAAACAATGTAGGGTTCTTCAACTCAAACTGCTCGGCCGGACGCGTGACATAGTACTCGTCGTTTTGCAAGTTATCCACGGCGCGGTGAGCTAGCAGATCGTAGAGCGTAGGGCGCAGGGCTTGGGCCTCGGCAGTACCACTCCGGATGGCATAGCCTAACGCCTTAAGTTGCAGTTGCTGTTGGCGGCGGGGCTCGTCGGCGAGAGACGCGCGGTAGTGGCGCACGATGGCACTGCCGAAGAGGGCAGCGTCCCAGGTCCGCAGGTCGGCGGCGCTGGCATCTGCCGGATTGGGGCCGGCAACGCGCGTCCGGTCAAGGAGTTGATAGCGGTGCTGCTGGTAGTAATTGGCGTAGAGCTGGCCCAAGAGGCTATGCAGTATGGGCCGGACCGGGAATTGGGTGGTCTTCAGGTCCCCTTCCATCAAGGCAATGGCCTTCTCATCCGCTTCTTCCTCTTTGGCATCCAGCAAACGCAGCTTGTAGAGCAAGGCCCGCAGATACTCTGGCGCGTTTTGGCGTTGGCGGGCTTGCTGATAGATGGGCTCTAGCAGCTTAGCGGCCGAGGCGGCTTGGTCTTTGGCTAGCAATTGGTCGATTTTCTTCCAGGTGGCCGCGTTGCCCCCGTTGCCGGGCGGCGTGGGTGCCGAAGAGCCGACCGTGAACAGCATGAGCAGGGCGAATAAGCTGAACAGAAAGAAACGCATGGGGTGGAATTGAATAGCCGGGCGAAGTTGACAAAATTCAGATGCTCTGCTGCACTGAATTCCACACGACACCGCGCAAATAATACTGCTAATAATTACTGCTCGTCCTCGAAAACCAATCGTTTTGCCTTGTCTACTAACCTCGGCAGTAGTACCTTTCTCTAGTAATTATCCTGTCGGCCCCCAGCGGTGCTCCACGATTTGAAAAACATCCCTATCTACGTTGAGGTACGCATCCAATGCCCCATGGAAGCCCTTTGGGCGCACACCCAGCAGCCTGAGCTGCACCAGCAGTGGGACCTGCGTTTCAGCGAAATTTCCTATCTACCCCGCCCTACCAAGGCCGAGCCTCAGCAGTTTCTTTACGCCACCCGCATCGGCTTTGGGCTGGGCGTGGCGGGCAAGGGCGAAAGCATGGGCACCAAAGAGAAAAACGGCGAACGAACCTCGGTTCTCAAGTTCTGGTCGGATGAGTGGCTGTCGTTGATTAAGACTGGCGCGGGCTACTGGAAATACATTCCCACCGACAACGGCCTGCGCTTCCTGACCGGCTACGACTATCAAACCCGCTTTGGTCTGCCCGGCGCCGTGGTTGATAGGCTGGCGTTCCGGCCGCTGATTGGGTGGGCTACGGCCTGGAGCTTCGATTGTCTGCGGCTGTGGCTGGAAAAAGGCATCCGGCCAGCGGTGTCGGTGCGGCTGGCGCTCATGCAGTGGCTGGTGCGGCTGGTGCTGGGACTAAGTTGGATCTACCAGGGCGTAGTACCCAAGCTGCTGTTTCCCGATACCGGCGAGCTGCGCATTTTGCAGGGCGCAGGCTTCTCGGTAGCGGCGGCGCACCGCATCGCCACGGCTGTGGGGGTGAGCGAAATAGGGTTTGGGTTGCTGTTTTGGCTGCTGTCGCGCCGCAGCCTGCGCCTCGTGTATCGGCTTAATATAGTGGGGTTGTTGGTGCTCGGCGCCGGCGCTCTGTTCAGTCAGCCGATGGTATTTGTGGCGCCCTTCAACCCGCTTACCCTCAACCTGTGCATGATGGCCCTGGCCGCCGTTGGCCTGCTTACGCTTTCCGATGAACTGCCAAGCGCCAGCCGCTGCCTGCGTCGGCCGCCTCAATAAGTAGCTTGTTCTTACGGTCCTTATCCTACTTTTCTATGCAATCCATTTATCAACAGCAGCTTGGAGCTGATTTCCAACGACTTCATCCCCGCATTCAGGAACGGCTGGCGTTTGCCAGTGAGCATCAGCGCGCCTTTATTGGCGAGGGCACCATGGAGCAGGTGTGGCACGGACCGTTCTATACGCAGCCGTTTCTGCGGGTCGGTTTGCTACGCAACATCATGTTTCCCGATGCCGGCCAGAACATTCCCTTTCGCATCGAAAACTACGCCTACCTCGACCCACTCGGCCGCGAAACCGTGACTTGGATTCGGCGCTTTGAATTCCCCAAGCACACCCGTTGCTTTGATGCCACCATGATCCGCAGCCAGCAGCGCGACTGTATTGTGGACTACCTCGGCACCCATCAGCACCTCGCCGTTGATATTGATTTGGCCGTAACCGAGCGGGGCGGCTTGCAGCTACGCTCCGGGGAGCAGCGCTTCTACGAAGGCCCCTTTAATTTCCGCTTCCCCATGCTGTTTTCGGGCCTCGCGGAGGTGGAAGAATGGTACGATGATGCCGCCGACTGCTACCGGATTCAGGTGGAAGTGCGCAACAAGATATTCGGCAAGCTCTTCGGCTACCACGGTTCTTTCCGCCCCCGCTGGCAGTCGGTCGGCCCCGACCAGATTCCGGCGTACGCCCTGCCCCGCCGCCACGAGCGGCGCGAATAACGCAGTCTGCCCACCACACACTATTCTTCCTTGTAACCCTCTTTCCGATGAAAACCACCGCTAGTTCTGCGCATTTACAGCTTACCGCCAGCCAGCGCAAGGTAGAACTGGCGCGCCCCTGGGTGCTGGCCGCCCTGTACGTAGGGCTGGCGCTAACCGGCTGGTGGTGGCTGGCGGTGCCGATGGCCGTAGCCGTGTGTTTGGCAGCCTTCGTGCAGATGCACGATGCCATGCACAACGCTTTGGGTTTGCCCAAATTTATCAACAAGCAAATCCTAACGCTCAGCGCCCTGCTCATCCTCAAAAGCGGCCATGCTATGCAGGTGACGCACCTGCGCCACCACGGCCGCTGCCTCACCGAAGACGACCCCGAAGGCGCGCCCGCTACCTGGAGTTTTGCGCGCGTGCTGTGGCAAGGTCCCTGGCACATCCTGATGCTCCGCCGCGAGTCGTTGCGCATTGCCCCCAACACCCGCCGCATTCAACTACTGGAAACCGCCTTGACGGTCGTTGTACTGGCCGCTTTTGTGGCACTGTACTTCCTGACGGGCTCGTTGGTGGGTATTGTATACTGGGGCGTCGCCTTCTTTATGAGTGCCACCATGCCGATTTGGGCGTCTTATATACCGCACCACCTAGCTTCGCGTAACCCCGCTGCCCGGGCAGCCGCTGCCGTAGCGCAGGTCTGGACGCCGGTGGTTTCGTCGTTTGCCTTCCACCATGTGCACCACCATTACCCGCGCGTGCCCACCGCCTTGTTGCACCGCGCTGCCGCCGAGCTTCCCCCATCCCCGGAAGAAGATCATCACTAGCTGAAGCTAAGCCCTTGGTTTGCCATCTAGTACTCGCTCGGCCTGAATTACGTGGCGTTTGATGTGCTCGATCAGCATCTCCACTACATCGGTGAGGCGCGGGTAAAGCAGCGGAATGATAGGATTAGGAATACGGATGGTGTTGGCATTGACGCGGCGGGCGTGCTTTAAGACCCCTTCCAGCTCATCGAGTTGCCGGCTGAACACCTCCACCACTGTGCGGGGCAAGCGCGCGCCGCTCGGGGCGTATTGCTGAGGCGCCTTCATGGCTTTCTGGCTCGGCGGCGTCCGCATGGCTTCCGTCATTTTGCGGCCGATAAAGCCGTGCTGTACTGTTTCGGCCGGCGTGCTGCCGCGCTCCTGGGCCTGCTGTATTTTGTGCGTAATGAGGGGCAGATAACGGCCGCCAATAATGTTGAGATGCTCCAGGCACTGCCCAACACTCCATTTGTCGGGACTGGGTCGGCGGTTGAGTTGATCGTCGGTGAGAGGCCGGAAGCGGCGCTGCGTTATGTCGCGTAGCCGCGCGAGGTCGGCGCTCAGGACGTCGAAAAAGTCAACAGTACGAATCGGGGTCTGACTCATGCGAGAGGTAGGCGAATGGAAAAGAGCAGCAAACCAGTGCGTAATGATACGGGCCACAATTGGCATCGGCAACGCCACTAACCGACCAGAACGGAATCATCTTAAAATCCCGGTATCTTGCCATCATGCGTGCTTTTCAACTTTCTATTTTCTGCCTGTTCCTAACAGTGCTTGGTAGCACCCTAGCCGTAGGGCAGGCCGTGCCTAACCCCGGCGAAAACATTGCCTCGCTTGTTACATTTGGAGCGCAAGCCGAAAGAAGCTGGGGCGACGATGATTTCACGCAAACCTTCTTTTTTCTGGTGCCGAAGCAGAACCGGCAGCCCATCTACATCCGCGTCTTCGACCCCGATTGTGGAGGCCAGCTCGATGAACTGCGCTTCAGTTGGAATACCACCACCGAGTTTAGCTTGTACGGCGGTGCGGGCGCCCACTCCGGTCCCGATGCCCGTGCCACCGAACCCAAGGGCGGTTTTCGGGCGGGCACATTGCTGAAGCAAGTGAAGTTTGGGGCCGACAAAGCCTATGACAACAAGTGGTACACTTTCGGCCCGCTCAATCCGCTGGAAGGCGAGTTGGTGCCCGAGTTTGATGGCTACGTGTTCAAAATCATTGCGCAAGGCAAATCTGGCGACGATGGCAACCTGTATCGTTATTTTCTAAGCACTAGTCCTACCCAGAATATTGCGGTGGAAGGCGGTAATGCTTTCACTTACGAATATGCGTTTCGCCTCATGCCCCAACGGCGCGCCATCACCCACCTCTACCCGTTCGTCAACGACCGGGTGGTGAGTATTCAGCAAAGTAACTTCGACCTGGACGGCGACGTGAGCATCAAGATCTTTAGCGTAGTTAAAAATGGGCACCCGGCCGAGGTCAGCCAAGACAACGTGTGGGCGCGCAGCGTGCACCCCATCAGCAACAAAGAGCACGGCCTTTCGCTGGATATGCGCCTCACTTCCCTCACCAAAGAAGGCAACGACCTGGTATTCTACGTCACCGACCAATACGACGTGGCGTTACCGTTTTTCGCTATTCCCCTCGGGGGGCCTCCCCGCTACCGCTACGAAGTTGACGTGAAAATCAAAAAGTAATACGTGGGTTATATTTTTCGCGGCTTAGCTTACCAGGAAAACTACGCGTGCTAACGTTGCCAAGCTAACCGTTGGGCGGCGCTTGCTGAAGCCCGACGCCGGGTGTTATCAGGCGAGCAAGACAACCGTTATCAACCTATCTAGGTGTATCTCTTACTTACAGAATCTTAGTTGCATGAAGCCTAGCCGTTGGGTTCGTCGTTATTTCGGTTTTTCACGCCGCGAAACTTCCGGCTTTGTGTTGTTGCTAAGCTTGCTGCTGGCGCTCCTTTTGCTGCCCCCACTGCTACGCCCGCGCTTAACCACCTATGATCCTGCTCCGGATCAGCAGCAACTGAATGCTTTAGCGGCCGACTTAGCTGCGCAACGTGAAGTGAAGCAAGCGTATGCTAGCAACAGCCGTTACCCGCGCCGTATCTATGCGCCGCGGGTGCGCGTGCCGCAGGTTGCGCTTGCTCCCTTCAACCCCAACAGCTTCGCGAGTGTGGACTGGCAAGCGCGGGGCTTGCCCCAGTGGCTGGCCGAAAGGCTGGTGAAATACCGCGACGTAGTGGGGGGCTTCCGGGCCAAAGAGCAAATCCGCAAAGCCTACGGCCTCTCCGATACCACCTATGCCCGCTTAGCGCCCTACATTCAGTTGCCGGAGCAGCTGCCGCCCCGCGAGGCCCGCGCCTATGCCAGCCGCTACCCCACTGCGCCCGGTACCGGAGCAACGGGTACAGCGGCGGTGCTGCCTACTAGTAAGTTCGCCCGCAAGCCTCGTAACCTACAGCCCTTCGACCTCAATTCCGCCGATACCACGCAGCTCATGCAGATTCGGGGAATTGGGCGCGGCCTTTCGGCGCGCGTGGTGGAGTATCGGCAGCGGTTGGGAGGCTTTCAGGAGGAAGGGCAGCTAGTGGAAATCTACAGCCTGCGCGACGCGCCCGATCTTGTTGACAGCTTGCGCAAGTACACCTTTGTGCGCCCCGGTTTCACCGCTAGCTTGCTCGACGTAAATAATGCCCCGTTCGAAATCCTTCAGGCGCACCCGTACATGGGCAAGCGTTTGGCGCGGGTAGTGGTTGCCTACCGGCAGCAGCACGGCCCTTTCCGTCAATCCGCCGACCTGCGCCAAATCCGCATCCTTGATGACGTGACGTTCGCTAAGCTCCAACCGTACATACTAATCAAGTGAGATGCTGCTCGGCCATAAGCAGTAAAAAAACGCATCAGTTAGAAAACTCATTAGTGAAACTGAATGCCCAAACACCACACGGATAAAATTTCAACTAGTGCGTTTCTATTATCTAGCGGGCAAGCTTTTCTGAAAGGCGACTTTGGTTGCCATTCCGAGCACAGCGAGGAATCTAACTTCTCCGGCTAGAATGTAAAACTGTCAGATTCCTCGCTGTGCTCGGAATGACAGTTAAGCTTTGTTGAAGCACCACCTTTGGCGCGGCAGAAACTTGTGTGCTACTTGGCAAGGCCTCCGTATGTACCTGAGCTTACGGCTGCTGTTATTACTTTCTCACCTCAATAGTAGAAAATGCTTTTTTTGCTGCGCGACAAGCTATTCCCGGTTTTAGTGTTTCTGCAATCTGTTATCTGCGGCTGCGCCCAGGATGAGGGGCGCGGCGATTTTTCGCGGGTGCGGCAAGACTATGTGGTGCGGCAGATCGGCAAAATGTCGAAGACTATACTAGTGGAAAGCTCGGGCTTCGCGCCAGCCGACGAATACGGCGACTTATGGACGCACGGCGACGGCGGCACGGCGGCCTCCCTCTACAAAGTCACGCCCCAGGGCGACTTGCTCCAAACCCTCGACCTGAGCCCTCTTGTCAACATCGATTGGGAAGACCTAACGCGCGACGACGAAGGCCGCATCTACATCGGCGACTTCGGCAACAACCAGAACAAGCGCCGCAACCTGGCTATCTACCGGCTCGGCGGCTCGGGGTTGCGCCAGATCGATACCATCCGCTTCCGCTACCCCGACCAGCGCGACTTTCCGCCCCGCAAAGACGAGCGCAACTTCGACTGCGAAGCGTTTTATTACCGCCAGGATAGTCTGTACCTGTTCACCAAAAATCGGGGTAAAGGCGACTGGGTGAAGATGTATGCCCTACCGGCGCGCCCTGGCTACCACGTAGCCACGCTGCTCGACAGCATCAAAATCAACACCTGGATAACGGCCGCTGCCCTCAGCCCCGACAGCCGCACCGTGGCACTACTCGGCTATGGCCACATCTACCTGCTAGAACGTCAACCCGGCCGCCGCCTCTTCGATGGGCCCAAGAGTTGCTTACCCATTCCTAGTTCCGGCCAAACTGAAGCTCTTACTTTCCTCGACAACAACAACTTCGTTTTCAGCAACGAGAAGGGCCGTATTTACCAAGCTACCAAACGCTTAGCCAAGTAAGGCTGCTACCATTCCGAGGCACAAGAAATCCAAGGCTAACTGTTATAAGCTGCCTCAGATTCCTTGTACCTCGAAATGACGGCCCGTCGATGAAACCGCTTATTGGGCTTTAGGATCGGTGTTTTGTGGCCCAGACTGGCCGGGGGCATCTGTTTTGGGACCGGTAGGATCGTTGTAAGACCCACCGCGGCTGCCAATGCCCGTGCTGGTGTTGCCTTGCTCACTTTCCTCGCCCTCTGTGCGCACATAGCCGGTGCGCGACTCATCGGCATCACGGGCAGTATCGGATTTGGTGTGCTCATTGGCACCGGCTACAGCCGGTTGGTTGGGCACGGGCGCGGGCTTGGCCTGGAAACCACCAGGAGCTGCGGCAGCGTCTTTGGAATCGGCGGGAATGTAATCCTCTTCTTGGTTGCGCTGGCCAGTTAGGTTAGCCCCGGCGTTGCCTGCCGCCCCACTTCCCACTAGTGAGGAGCGGCCGTAGTCTTCGCTGTAGCCGCCACCCGTGCGCTGCGGGGCGTCGTTGTCGTTGGCATAGTCGGGCGAGACAGTAGAGCCATTAGGGGGAGTTTCCGGCTGGGTTCCGAACGAGCTGGAACTACGGTTGGTGGGCGTACTAGCCTCAGAGCCAGTGTTGTTTTCGGACTTGCCACCGTCGTAGCTGCCCCGGGTGGGCGGGGCGGGTGCTAGCTGCCCGCCATACACTTCATCGGCCCGATACTGGTTGCCGTGGCCGCCTTGCGTGTGGCCCGGGCCGTGCGGTCCGAACTCGCCCCGGCCCGGGCTGGCCTGCTGGTTTTCGGTGCGGTCTTCGTCGGCATAGGCCTCGGTGATGCTGTTGGTAGCTTCGCTGCCCGGCACCTCATGGGGGTCGAAAGCGGGTGTGGGAGGCGTGGTAGTAGCGGCCGGGGTGGCGTGGTCGGGGTTTGGCTTGGCTTGGGGTTCCATAAGCAGAAAGGGCAGGAAGTGAAACGACAACTTCTAATACTGGGGCAGTAAGGTCGGGCAGTTATTGCTACGCTTCTGCTGTTGCTGGGGTTGGAATTGGCGCGCCTGCGTTGGGTGAGTTCCGAAATACCCCTTAGATTTACCCGCGTCTTTTTACCCTTTCCACTACCAAATCAACCTTATTACCCTTATGAAAACCGGGAAAGTGAAGTTTTTCAATGAAGCCAAGGGGTTTGGCTTTATTATTCAGGATGAGAATAGCCAGGATATTTTTGTGCACCAGACGGGCCTAGTGCACGAAATTCGGGAGAATGATCGGGTTTCGTTCGAAGTTATTGAAGGCAAAAAAGGGCTGAATGCAGTTAAAGTGGAACGTATCGCAGTATAGCTACTTTGAGCTTCGCACAAACAAAGACGCCCCGGTTTCCAAACCAGGGCGTCTTTGTTTTCCAAGGAAACTAACTTGAAGTATACGTCAAGCAGCTTAGTTGAGCGGGCTGCTTTAGGGGGCAGCAAGTTTTGCCTGGGCTACCCGCACTCCCACCGCCATCAGGCCCGGCAGTTGGTCTTGGCGCATGTACTGCTCCAACACAATCTTGTAGGTACCCGACCGCTGAAACTTCTGGTTGGGCAAAGCCAGAAACTGATGGTCGTAGATGTCGCCGGTGCCTTTGCCGCGGGGCTCGCCGGTTTGCGGGTCCATCAATAGCATTTGGTGCAGCAACTGCGACACCTGCTTGTTGGCCGGATCGGTGAGCGTGTGCTTCACGTACAGGTTGTAGTAGCCGTAGGACGACGCATTCCGGATGTTGAAATACACATCGTAGCGCTGGGTAGTATCCGCAATATCGAAGATAAAAGCTGGCTTCTGCCGCACCGACCAGGTGTACTTGTCGAAATCAATGTTCTTCTCATACACCTGGTTGGGGTCGCAGGCAGTCAACAGCACAGCCAGAAACAGCCCGAGGGCTGGCAGCAAACGAAACGTGGGCATAAACATCAAGGCAACTAGGAAGCGGCAGGAGAAACAGAAGACGAACCGGGGGCGTCACCCTCGGGCCGGCGCCCACCGCGGCGGCCCGAACGGCCTCCTTCGCGTGGCGAACGGCTGGCATTGCCTTCTGCGCCGCTCGCTCGGCTGACGCCGCCTTCTCCCGGCGTTGCCGTTCCGCGCCCACTGCGCCGCTCGCCGCCTTGGCGGGGTGGGCGCGGCTCGGTGCTACCGGCAGGTTTGCCGCCTTCAGCTGGCGGGTTCCGCTTGCCTTCGGCAGTACGCGGCTGGCCTTCACTGCGCGTTCCGTCCGCAGAGTTACCGGAGCGGTTGCGGTTATTGCGGCGGTTGAGGGGCCGGGCCGCCGCACCTCGCGGACGGCGAACTTCCTCGCTGGCAGCGGCAGGCTCGGGGGCAACTGCTGCATCGGCTGTCGATGCCGGCGGACGAGCAGCACTTGCTGCCGGGTTAGCTCCGTCGCGGGAAGCTACTAATGCGGCGGCTGCATCCTCCGATTTATTTTTCTTTTTGCCGCGCTTACTGCGCTTCCCTGATTTGATTTTGTCATCAAGGCGCTCCAACGAGCCTTCCACGATGGCGGTTACTTCGGGCGCTTTTTCTTCTTCGCGCACGGGTTCCAGCAGCGTTTCCACTTTCTCACCGCGCTTGTTCATTTCCAGCACTTCGCGCACCCGCTCGGTGGGGAGTACCACCCAGTTGTTATCGCCCCGCACGGCAAACCACATTTTCTTTTTGAAAATGTCGGTTTTTTGCAGCACGTAGTCGCCTTTCTCGGTTTGCAGCGGGCGTTGCACCTGCGGAATGTCTTTCAGGGCATCGAGGTAGGTATCGAGCTCGTAGTTGAGGCAGCACTTGAGGCGGCCGCATTGGCCGGAGAGTTTGGCTGGGTTCAAACTCAGATTTTGATAGCGAGCCGCGGTAGTGCTTACGCTTTTGAAATCGGTGAGCCAGGTGGAGCAGCATAGCTCGCGCCCGCACACGCCAATACCGCCGAGGCGGCCGGCTTCGTGGCGCAACGATATCTGCCGCATTTCCACCCGCACCCGAAACTCATCGGCAAGCCGCTTAATCAGGTCCCGAAAGTCCACCCGGTCCTCGGCCGAATAGAAGAAAGTAGCGCGGGTGCGGTCGGCTTGGTACTCCACATCGGAGAGCTTCATGCGCAGGCGCAGTTCGTCTACCACGGTGCGGGCCCGGAACATAGTGCCGGTTTCCAGGTCGCGCACGGCATTCCAGCGCTCCATATCCTGCTCGGTAGCCACACGCAAGATGTTGTGGATGTCTTTGGAGTCGAGGGGCACTTTCTTTTTCTTCATCTGCAAGCGCACCAGTTCGCCTTTGAGCGAGACGTGGCCCAAGTGCCAGCCATTACCACCTGCTTCCACTATCACGGCATCGCCGGTGACCAGTGGCAGGTGGTGGGTGTTGCGGTAAAAATCCTTGCGGCCGCCCTTGAAGCGGATCTCAACGGTATCAAAGCCTTTAAAGTCGCTCGGGGTGTCCAGATCCTGGAGCCAGTCGAACACATTGAGGCGGGTACAGCCGCTACTACAGCTGCCTTTCGAGCCGCAGCCCGAGGTAGTAGTAGAGCAGCCACCGCCAGTAGAACAGGAAGTACAAGCCACTGTGAAAGATCTATATAGTGAAGCAGCGTCAGGCACCGCGAAAAATCAGTTTCTACAAAGATACATAATTCGAAAGCGGGGTTCAGCTCACTCATTTCAACTGAAATTATCCACTGGAATCAACGCTACTGAACTGTATTATTCAACCTTCTTACGTTCTGTTGGACAAAATCTTTAATTATATTTTTTACAGCCCCACTGATTACCTCATGCTGCCTTCATTCGCTGCATATGCGGTTTTTCATAGGGAATTGACATCTTCCTAGAAATACTGTCTTGTGTATAATTATGTCAATATCGCTGGATATATTTTGAAGTATCATCAAGAAAGCACTACTTTTTCAGCACAGTTAGCTCCTTTCTTCCACAACCAAACCAACCTCTTTCATGAAAAAAAATCAATTACTCACTCCGCTAGCGCTTTTGATGGGCGCTGCTATGGCACTTACCTCTTGCGAGAAGAAGCAGGAAGTAGTAGCAAAAAATGAAATATCAGAAGAAAGCTTAAGTCAGATTCGTTCACTTGGTTTTAGTACTCAGGAAGCCAAGCAGATAGACGGTGGCATTCTGGTAGAAGGTGATATTTTGTTGACTAACGAGATGCTTGCCAGTCAGCCCGAGTACTCGATGCTGCGTGTGGGCCAGGACGAGCAGTACCGAACCAACAATTTAGTAAGCACGGCGAGTGGCACACGCACGATTACCATTCGGGTTTCGACCAGCCTGCCTTCCGCCTACATCACGGCTACGGACGAGCTGATCCGGCGCTACAATGCCGAGAATCTACGCCTGCGCTTTTCCCGCGTTACGTCGGGCGGCAGTATCGTGCTGACGGCTGCGCCTGCTGGCTCGGACTACCTGGCTTCGGCAGGCTTCCCTTCGGGCGGCAATCCTTACGGCCAGGTTGCGGTTAACTCGGGTGCCATCGGCACGGCCAACGCCTCCACGTACATTGCTACTATTCTGGCGCACGAGGTGGGCCACTGCATCGGCTTCCGTCACACCGACTACGCCGACCGTTCCTACAGCTGCGGCGGACAGTATACCAACGAGGGCGCTAGTTCGGTAGGGGCCGTTCTGGTTCCGGGTACGCCTTCCGGCCCAGACCCATCCTCGTGGATGCTGGCCTGCATCGGCTCGGGTGCCAACCGTCCGTTCAATTCCAACGACCGTACGGCCCTCAACTATCTGTACTAAGCAGCAGAGCTATTTAAACTAGTTTAGCTACCAAACAAAAACCCTGGCTGGAAATGGCCAGGGTTTTTGTTTGCTCTTTTCTACGTAGCTGCTGAGCTTAAAGCAATTTACGGCTACTGCTTTTCAGCATCTGCCCTCGTTGAAAGGAGAAACTAAGGGCGAAATTGGTCTTCACTCTACTATCTGAATCTCAGGAGTTTTAACTCCACCGAATTAACATTCCCTTGTATCATATATAATAAGGATAACAGCCGCGATACTATAGTATCACGAGGCGACGGGTGAAGTTGGTGCCGGCGACATGAGCGCGCAACAGGTACACGCCAGCACGCAGGCCCTTGGTATCGAAGGCGTTGATGGCCCCTTTCATATCGGCTTCACGTACGAGGCGGCCCAGGCTGTCGTAGAGGCGCAGGTGCAGCGGCATGCCCGGTTCGCCGATTACACTTAGCAACTCACCAGCCAACACGGGCACAGGAAACACCAGCAAGTCCTGGCGGCGGACGTGGTAGACCGATTCTATTTGGCTGTAGAACTCTCGACCGTTAGCATCCCGAAGGAGCATTCGGTACTCGTTGAACCCTGGCGCAGCATCTAGGTCTGTAAGTTGGGTGGCGAGGGCAAAAGGCAAGTTCAAACTTTGAACGGTGCGAAATCCACCTTGCTCACGGCGCTGCAAGTCGACGGATTGCAGGCGGTAGGTACTGCCTAGCTCCAGCAGTAACTGCACGGTATCGGCCACGGCCTGCCGCGGCACAAAAGAGCGCAAGTAGCAGTCGAGCCCGGTATTGGCAACGTCGAGGGTGGTGCCTCGTTCGCCGCGCAACGTGCCTAACACAGGTTCTACGGCATAGTAAGAAGACACTTCTCGTTGCGCTTTCGATAACACAAACGCAGTGTCCGTAGTAAGCAGAAACGGTTCTAACTGCGTGGCACCAAGGCGGTACACCTGGTAGCGGGTGGCTCCGGGCACACGCCCCCAATACAGCAACGTCTCGTCGGGGCAGGCATAACCGACGCGCAACGGCAGCGCGGACCCGATAGCAAAAGTATCCGACACATACGCAGTGCCGGTGGCAGTTGTTAGCCGCAGTTGGGCCAGTGTGGTCGCCTCAGGGACCAACCAAGCGTAGCTGCGTTGGGCCAAGTCGATAGCAGGGTTGATTAGCTGCCAAGTATTGGTCCCGATGGGGCGATAGTCGAGGCGGGCAGTGGTAGCGGGGCCAGCCCACTGCCAGCGTAGCGGCTCGGTGGTGCCCGGCTGGAGGCCGAGAGTGCTAAGCGGGTGCATCCACTCCAAGTCCCTTTCAAACTCGTATGCCACGCTGAACGCCTGCGGACCGATAGGCACGTTGAAGCCGCGCACGGACACCATGTATTTGGCGGGCGAAGCAATGGGCAGTGTAATCTGCTCGACGTTATTGAGATGGTCGGGACGGCGGCGCGCGGGCAAAGCCAGCGAATCGGGGTGTGGAAAAGCACTTAGCGTCCAAGGCAGCCAGTGCGTGCTGGTGCCGGCACTTAAATCGACTAGTTCCAGGTCCAGATCGTTGACGAGAGCTTGGCGAGCATTGGCAGCTGCTTCGGGGTCGGTCCAGGTTAACGTTACTTTCAAGCGTTGAGTACCGGGTGGTGCCACCAGTACAAACTGCTGCACTTGGCCTTGCTCAACTATACCCGTCATATAATGCCCGTCGAGCAGAGCGCGCACAGCGCCTAACGCGTCTGCCTGCCCGAAGCCCGACACAAAATCCACTTCGGGGCGGCCCGTATCGTCGGCGCTGTTGAGCAACGCTGCCTTTACCAGTGCCGCGGGCGGCAATATGCCATTGTTGCGGTTGCAATACGCTTGTTGGGCTAGCAAACTAATCCCTGATACCAGCGCGGCCGCATCGGAAGAGCCGTCGTCACCGAAAGCTACCAGTTCTGGCTTTATACGACCATCGTGAGCGGGGCCGCGCGAACTAAGCGGCGCCACTTGCCCTAATGCGTTGGTGGCACCCACACTTAGCGTGTTCTTCGACATCTTGAATTGCCCCGTTAGGTTGGCTACCGCTGTTAAGCCTTGGTAGGTGCCCGTAGCACTGGTCTGGTTGCCCGAATTGCCCGACGAAAAAACGTGCAGCAGCGTCGGATACCGTCGGCTCTGCACATCGTACGCCTGCGCTTCCAAGCCATAATAGTTTTCGATGCCGGTGCCGTAAGAATGGTTTTGCACGCTCACTCCACGCGGCGCAAGCTGCGCATCGCTATCGGGCAGTAAGTTGGCGTAGTCAGACGACGTAAGTCGGGCCTGCCACGCAGCCCCTTTGCCGCTCGGCGCCGAGTTGCCCCCGCCCGCAATAAGCGTAGCCATGATGGTGGCGTGTTCCGACCGGCTAGTAGGGGTAAGATTAACATCGACTAAACGCCCCTTGAAGTCGATGTCCGTAGGGTCGAAAGGATTTTCTTTTACCGATACGGTAAGCCCCTGCCCCGTGAGGTTGGGATAGCGCCGGTGCACCGCCGACACGGTATTGACCGTTGGATCGGCTCGGTTTAGCTGCCGCTCGTCGTGCGCCGGGCGGTTGGGCGCATCCACAAACCCCACCAGCGGAGAGCTTAGCAGCAAGTCTACTTGTGCGCTGGTTATCCCATAAATCAGTAAAAGGCTAGGGTGCCCGGCTTCGGATTTCACTTGCACACCCGGCAATGCTTCGTGAACCCAGTCTTTAAATGCCGCCTGTTCTCGCACACTTACCCGCACGTTGGTTTTCACTGCTGGCTGCCGAGTTGCTATGCGTAGCGTGGGCGCCAGCTTATCGGGCAGCGCAGTCTTGGCTTGTTGAGCCAGCAGCTGGCTTGGCCAGACAAGCACTAATACGCTAAGCAGGAAACAGCCCCGAAGCCAACCCCGGACAGCGTGATAGATCATAGAGAAACGAGTAGATTTCTTAACGATACGCTCGATTAATAAAGCTCAACAGGATTTTTCAAAGGTAATAGAAATGCCCCATCAACTTCCCTCCTTCTGCCTTGCCTGCGCTATAAAATTGTGGCCTTGTGATGCCGGAAGGCTGGCTCTTCCATTGTAAACTGTACTTATAGCCACAGCTCTCTAACTGAAAAAGCTCAAAAACAAGGCTTCCTAAATTGCCGCTACTTACCTGTTCAAATGCAAGAGAGCCTGCATTTAGCAGGCTCTCTTACTATATAACGTAAGAAAAGCAGCCTGAGCTTAAGGCTTCAACACTACTTTCAAACAGTTGTCTTTCTTGTTGCGGAAGATGTCGTAGCCGTGGGCAGCTTCAGACAGTGGGAGGCGGTGCGAAATGATGTCGTCGAGCACCACTTTGCCTTCTATTACATATTGAAGCAGCTTATCGATGTGCTTTTGGGCGGGTGCTTGACCTCCCCGGATGGTAATGCCTTTGTCGAAAAACTGATGGATAGGGAAGTTGTCATAAGGCGAGCTATAAACCCCTAGCACCGTAACTACTCCGCCCCGACGCACAGCGCTCATGCAGGCCTCCAGCACTTTCGGCGAACCTTTTTCAAGATTAATCACTGCTTTGGCGCGGTCGAGCAAATCCCGGTCGGGCTCGAAACCCACACATTCCACGCACACATCGGCACCGCGACCCTCACTCATAGCCCGGATTTGCTCGATTACGTCCTTGGCATTTTCCCAGAGAATAATTTCCGAGTTCGTCGCCTTTTTAGCCTTATCGAGGCGGTACTGCTGTGTGTCGATGAGCACCACACGGGCCGCTCCCCGCAGCCACGCCGATTTGGCAGCCATGATGCCTACCGGGCCCGAGCCAAAAATGGCAATGAATTCGCCCCCTTTCACATCAGCCCAATCAATCCCTGAATAACCGGTCGGAAAAATATCCGTTAAAAAGAGTGCCTGCTCGTCGGTTAGCGAATCGGGAATGACGCGCGGGCCGAAGTCGGCGTAGGGCACGCGCACAAACTCGGCTTGGCCGCCGTTGTAACCGCCGTACAGGTCGGTGTAGCCGAAAAGGGCACCACCTTTTTCGGTAGCCAGGCCTCCCTCCGGGCCATAATGGTCGGGGTTGGAATTTTCGCAGTGGCCCGGCAACTCGTGGTTACAGAAATAGCACGTACCGCACGCAACAGGGAAGGGCACCACCACTCGGTCACCGACCTTGAGCTTATTGCCGACTCCTCTACCTACTTCCTCCACAATACCCATAAACTCGTGTCCTAGCACCATGGGGCGGGGCTGCGGAATGCTGCCGTTGTAAATGTGCAGGTCGGAGCCGCAGATAGCTGTGCTCGTAACGCGAATGATGGCGTCGCGGGCGTCTTCGATTTTCGGATCATCTACGGTGTCGACGCGAACGTCTCTCATCCCATGATACACGAGTGCTTTCATAACTAGGTCAGGTTTTGGATGTGGAAGGAGAGCAGCATGGCCGAAGCCGGTATCAGGTTAACGGTGGCGTTTAGGTGGAGGTTATCGCTCAGCTTACTGCTCTAGCTGCAACTAACGGCGAAATGGAACTAGCGAGCGGCCATACACCAAGCAATCCACTTATCGACAGCCAGAAACCTTGGGATTCGAGGCGATACAAATGCCACAATCTAGCACACGCTTCCGCAGTAGTAGGGGCCCAACGAACCTATTATTCAGCTCTGCATTCTATCAAAATGAAGCCGCAACGCTAGGCTAGGCTTGTAAAACCGGGCGTCGCGTTGCGGCTTCAACTTGTATAAGGGGTGTGCTTCCTGTCGTGTCTAGGCTAGAGGATGCTCTAGCGTTTCACAGCTTATATACTTGAATGCCAGCCAAGGTGAAAACGTAGGCGTAGCCCTCCCCTAGCAATACTTGCCGTACGTCGGTGGCGGGCACGGGCAAGGCTAGAGCGCGCTGCGTGAGGTTGTAGAGGTGAAAAAGCTGCACGGCACCATCGGCAAGGAAATACAGTTCGTCGCCCCGAAATCCGATAGTAGTGAGGTTAAGGAAAGGCAGCTTTTTACGGTAGTTGCCGAGGTTGTCGAACACATAAATCCCATTCACTCGGTCGACGAGGTACAGGTTATTTTGATACTCGCGCAGGAAGCGAAAATCAGGACGGGAACGACCGATGAGCAGGTCCAGAGGCGTATTGCGGGTGTTGCGCGGCTGCGTTGGGTCGAACTGGCGCAACGTCAGGTCCGATTCGTTGAGCAGCCAGATTCGGTCGTCGGGAGCCAGGGTGGTAGCGCGGGCAGTGCCTTCCAGCAAATCCAACAGATTAAGCTGACTTATGGGGGCGGCAAACCGGTCGAGCATCAGCAGTTCCTGCCGGTCATCATAGAACACCAAAATCTTGGTGGTATTCCAGGCTTCAATTTGCGCTACGTGACCGGGCTGCGGCGGCGAGTACGTGTTGAGGGCTTGGCCGTCAGGCCCGTATTGGTGTACGTTGTTCTGGGCATCGGCCACATACAATGTGCCGCGGCGGTCCAACGAAGCCACGCCGGGCTTGGGCAAAGCAACGTTGCGCACTAGCGTCCAGGCAGCACCAGTCGGGGCAGTTTCGGTGGACTTAATTGCCGAGGAAGCGGCCTGTGCGGGCGCCGGCTGCTGGCTCGGCGGCGCCACCGACGCCGGATTGGGCACGGTGGTTTGGGCGAAAGCTGGTGATAAGTCGAGAACAGTAAGTAGCAAGGCAATCGAAAACAGCTTCTGCCACAGCTTATTGCTTACTCTCGAAATGCTGCAAGACCAAATCGGTGCCATCATACACGCCATACGAGCAATAATTGACCCATTCGCCGAGGTTCATATACCGGCTACCCGGAGCTACTGCTACGTCGATTGGCAGGTGCCGGTGCCCGAACACATAATAGTCATGATGAAAGAGTTTTTCCAACTCCCGGCAGTAAATCAACAGCCACTCTTCGTCCTCGTAATATTTTTCGTCTTCTTGCGTATTCTGAATCCGACTACGACGGCTCCAGCCATTGGCCAACCCAATACCAAAGTTGGGATGCAAACGAGCAAATAGCCACTGCGCAACCGGCGAGGCAAAGACACGCTTTAATACTTTATACGTATAGTCTTTAGGCCCAAGTCCGTCGCCATGTCCGATATGGAATTCCTGCCCCCCAATCTGTTGGCTAATCGGATGGCGTAGGATGGGAATGCCTAGTTCTTGGGTGAAATAATCGAACATCCACATGTCGTGGTTGCCGGTGAAGAATATCACTGGCAGCCCCGCATCCGTTAATTCCGCCAGTTTTCCTTGCAGGCGAATAAAGCCCCGGGGAATGGCGTGCCGGTATTCAAACCAAAAATCGAAAATGTCGCCGAGCAAGTAGATAGCAGCGGCATCGGGCGCGACAGAATCCAACCAGCGCACAATGCGCCGCTCCCGCGTCAGCGAACTAGCGGCATCGGGGACTCCAAGGTGAAAATCGGAAGCAAAATATACCCGCTGGCCGGGTGGCAACGTCAAATCAGGCAGGCGAGGTGGCGGCTTCGTCATCCAATAAAAACAGAGCAAGGCTGCGCGGGCCGTGGGCACCGAGCACAAGAGTCTTTTCAATATCAGCCGTGCGGCTGGGGCCTGTGGTGAGCGAAATCATGGAAGGCAGATGCTCAGGTCCATATTTCTGCTGCAGATTACGCAAAGCGTCACTAATGTCGGCTACTACTTGCGAAGTGCGGGCTACTACCAGGTGCTGATCGGGATAGATGCTGAGGCGGCGGCCGCTACTAGTTGCCGCCGAAACTAACACACTACCGGTACGAGCTATTAGCGCCTCGCATGTGGTGAGCCCCGCATCGGCGTGGGCTACAAAGTTCTCTTCATCCTGGTTGAAGACGAGGCCACCAGCGTGCAGCATCTTTTTCAGTTCAGGCTCCCATACATACAAATGCTCTAGCTCCTTTTCCTTTTTGTAGGTGAAAAGCTGATCGTAGAAATGCTCCTCCGATTCGCAGAAATACAGCTGTCCACCCACTCGCACAAAGCTTTCGGCAAAAGCAACGGCTAGGTCGCCGGGCGCCCGGGGGTGTAAAGGAGCCGTGAAGTCGGGAGCAGGCTTAAGCGGTGTAGGCTGCTGGAGTGCTTCTTGGATACGACGCAGAATAATATCGCGGGACGATTCAGGCATAGCTCAAAGGTAATAAGCCCTAAGGTAGAAGCTGCCAATCATACTGCAAAACTCCAACTCTGCGGAAGACAGGTAGTTGTTTGGCAAACTGTAGTAGCGATGCAAACCAACGGTGAGGGATTTTAACTGATTGTTTTATGAATGTACTTCTTGCTAAGGCACATAAGTTGCTTTGGCATGGGCACAGCAACTTAACGAAATAGTCTTAAACTTTAATTTGATATAACATTATCGTAGCTTGATATAATACAGTGTTATAGGTTTTTCTCTTACTAAAATATATCCTATATTTCCTTACCCATTAGAGCATGCTTAGTTGGCATTTATAGCTTAATTTTACGCTTTAAAGGAATTAGCCATGAAGAATAAATACAAATTTATAAAGCTAACATCTATGACGGAGAGTCTTCAGTATGCCAGCAAGAGAGGCTGGATGGTGCTGGCTTTCTTTATAATAAATTTTAATACTTTCGCCCAGGCGCCGGATACCACACTGGTAGACGGCATGCGCAACATCACGCTGGAGAACGTGGATGTAGCTCCCACGATAGTAGACACCAAAAGTTGGCTACTACTCAACCAGGATATTCAGATAGAGTTGGATGGTGCTGTGCACAATCTCTACAACTCCAAGCATGACCAAGCTGAAAAGCAATTCCGGTCTTTGCGCCGTCGCTATCCGCAACATCCCATGCCTTACTTCTTGATGGGACTGAGCACATGGTGGAAAATCATGCCGAGCAACGTCACTAACACCATCTACGACAAGAAGTTTTTTGCCTATATGGACACAGCTATTACCAAAGGGGAACGGCTGTACGATATTGACAACAAAAACTACGAGGCGTGTTTCTTTCTTGCTGCTGCTTATGGGTTTGATGCTCGTCTGCATGCCGAACGCCACGATCTACGCAGAGCAACTATTAGCAGCAAGCGCGCCCTCGACTATCTTGATAAAAGCAGAGAAGCCAATGGCTTAAGTCCTGAATTTTTACTTGGGCAGGGATTGTTTAACTATTATGCTGCTTGGATTTCAGACGAGCACCCGTGGTTGCGCCCCATCTTACTGTTATTTCCTAAGGGCAACCGGCAACTGGGCTTGCAGCAGATTACAAACGTAGCCGCCAACGGAATGTATACAGGTCCCGAAGCGAAGTTCTTCTTAATGAAAATCTTGGGAAGCGAGCGTGAGAATAATTCTGCCGCCGCCCTACAGGTAGCCCGCCAACTGGCCACTACCTACCCCGACAATGGCTACTTCGAGCGTTACTACGCTATGTTGTGCTTTAATAACGGCGAACATCGGAAGTGCGAACAAGTGAGCCTCGACATCCTAGACAAACTAAATCGAGGAATGCCTGGTTATGAAGGCTTTAGCGGCCGGTATGCTACTTATTATTTGGGTTGGCTTAATCAGAATAAGTACAAGAATGCCACCAAAGCCAAAGACTACTTTCAACGGTGCGTGGTTTTTTCAGAATCCACAGGTCAGACAGGCGTTGGCTATTACGTTCATGCCAATTACAATCTGGCTAAAATAGCCGATGAAGAAAATAATGTTGGAGTGGCCCGCCGCTACTACCAAGTTGTGCTAGAAAAAGCGGAGCACAAATCGGATATCTACAACGAAGCCAAAGACTATCTAAGAACTCGTAAGCAGATGAAGGCCAGTTCCAGTCAGCAAGGGTCTATCTACTCCTCGGATTATCGGGCAAAGAAGCCCAACGTCAAGACCCGCCTGTCGTCGTTGAACGTAAAGGCCAACCAATAGTCTACTATCATTTCGTACTGAGATACCACAAACCAAAGGACCTAGGGCCAGGTCGTACTACTCGTTTAACAAGTAATACGACCTGGCTCTAGGTTCTTTGGTTTGTGATTGCCCTGAGTTACGTCAAGCACACAGTCCGTTGTGGATTTGGTTTAGGAATTAACTTGCACTGCAAATCAACTACTAATGGCAGACCGTTTGCGTCTGCTGATTCTTCAGTTAGTTCAGCCTGAACAGAGCTTCTAGCTTTCACTTTTCGCAAACAAAAAAGCCAGTCCTAGGGACTGGCTTTTTTACTTTATGAAAGAATTCCTTTATAAAGGGGTTACGACACTACCGCCGGAGCCGGCAGATGAGCTAGCATTACCGTTGGGTAAATCAACGTCTACACCTGGCAGATTTAAGTCTGGCAGATCGTCGCTGAGAGGAACACCTGGATGCTCTTGCTTCCGCTCGCTTAAAGTTTCGCTACGGTCGGTACCAGCCATATGAGCCTGGTAGTTGGTTTGCACACCGTGTGGGCGTTTGCCTACCAAGCGCTCCAAGTCATCTTGCAACAGCACTTCTTTATCAAGCAATTCTTTTGCCACCACTTCCAGTTCATGCCGACGCTCAGTCAGCAATTCTTTGGTGCGGATATAGGCATTCTCAATAATGTTGCGCACCTCTTCGTCTATCATCTGCGAAGTAGACTCGGAATAAGGCTTCGAAAAGCCATACTCGTTCTGCCCTTTTGAGTCATAGTAAGAGACATTGCCCAACTTGGCGTTCATGCCATACATCGTCACGATGGAGTAAGCCATCTTGGTGATACGCTCCAGATCAGACAAGGCACCAGTGGAAATCTTGCCAAATACAATTTCCTCAGCAGCACGACCGCCTAGCGTCATACACATTTCGTCGGTGAGCTGCTCGGTATTATAAAGAAACTGCTCACGGGGCAGGTACTGTGCATATCCGAGGGCAGCTACGCCACGAGGAACAATACTTACCTTGACCAATGGGTCGGCGTGTTCCAGAAACCAGCCCGCAATAGCATGACCAGCTTCATGGTAGGCCACAATGCGCTTCTCATCGGGGCTGATAATCTTGTTTTTCTTCTCCAAGCCCCCAATAACACGGTCAACCGCGTCGGTGAAGTCCTGCATGGTGATAAACTTTTTGTCGCGACGAGCAGCAATAAGAGCGGCTTCGTTGCAGACGTTGGCAATTTCAGCACCAGCAAAACCAGGCGTCTGAGCAGCCAAACGGCGAGCTTCCACATCAGGACCCAAGGTCAGGGGCTTCAAATGCACCTGAAAAATCTCGGTACGTCCGTTGATGTCTGGCTTATCGATACTGATCTGACGGTCGAAACGACCGGGACGTAGTAAGGCGGAGTCAAGCGTATCGGGGCGGTTGGTAGCCGCCAGAATGATAACTCCCGAGTCGGTACCGAAACCGTCCATCTCTACTAGCAGCGAGTTCAGCGTATTTTCGCGCTCGTCGTTGCCACCAGGCATATTGCCCCGCGAACGACTACGACCCACTGCATCAATCTCGTCGATAAAGATGATACAAGGCGCTTTCGATTTGGCTTGCTTGAACAAGTCACGTACCCGAGCGGCACCGACCCCTACAAACATCTCAACAAAGTCGGAGCCTGAGAGAGAGAAGAACGGCACATCAGCTTCGCCAGCTACGGCTTTGGCCAGCAACGTTTTACCGGTACCGGGAGGACCTACTAGCAAGGCGCCTTTCGGGATCTTACCACCGAGGATGGTAAACTTCGAAGGATTCTTAAGAAACTCTACAATTTCCTGTACTTCCTCCTTGGCTTCTTCTAACCCTGCTACGTCTTTGAAGGTGATTTTCACTTTGTCACCACCTTCAAACAAAGCAGCGCGGCTTTTGCCGATGTTAAAAATCTGCCCACCAGCTCCGGCTCCACCGCTCATGCGGCGCATCAGGAACCAGAAACCTACGAACAGCAGAATGGTAAAGCCCCAAGTGGTTACTAAATCACCGTAGCCAGTGCGCGTATCGAACGTAATGCCGATACGCTGCTCGAGTGGCACATTAGCCTGTAGCTTCTCGAAATCCTCCTTGAAAGTTTTTCCGTCGACTACGCGGAAAACAAACTGTGGGCTGGCCTCAAAGGCGAGGGGCCCCCGACGGCTAAGTAACGCCTTGTATTTATCGGTGCGCACGGCTTCGTTTTTCAACGATACCTCTACCTCCGAGCGGTCGGTGAGCAGCCGAACGTCGCGCACGTCGCCGGCGGTGTACATCTGCTCGAATTTCTGCTGGTTTATTTCCACTTTGCTGCCGCTCTGATTAAAGAACAGCCAAGCGCACAGAAACAAAACCAGCCCAGCGAGCAGCCAGAGTTGCATACCAGGCTTAGGAGCCGGACTAGGCAACATGGGCTTTTTCTTTTTGGGCGTGTTATCTGACATGTATAAGAATTAGCTAGGGCAAAAAATCAAAGGCGGAACACCCCGCCAGCACGTTTGTTCCCGCTACTAGACGAAAACAGCCGTAGTTTACTTTATCGGGCCGATACAGTTTCCTCTTCGATGTATTGGATTTCTGCATCACCCCACAACTCCTCTAAAGCGTAGAACTGCCGCCGGTCGCGCAGGAACACGTGAACTACTACGTCCACATAATCAAGTAACACCCACTCGCGGTTCATTCGACCCTCGGTTTGCCAGGGATTTTGGCCCGTAAGCTTTTCCACTTCTTCCTCCACCGAACGCGCAATAGCGTCGATTTGGGTATCTGATGAAGCCGAACAGATAATAAAATAGTCTGCTACAGCATTTTTTAACTCTTTGAGATTCATTACGACGATATTCAGGGCTTTTTTCTCCTGCATACCACGTACTACTACCTCTGCCAACTTGTCCGAATCCTGACGAACCAGGGTACTTTTCATAGGGTATTATTAGGTTTGATCTTCACAAAGTACGCAAAACACGTGGAGGCTCTTTTCCCCCAAACGTTATTCACGGGCCATCAAGTGGTTTCGTTGCCCGAATGCGCATCTACTAACACGGAGGCGCAGGATCTTATTTACAGAAACCGCGCCACCGACGGCTGCGTGGTAATAACCGACAAACAGACTGCCGGCCGAGGCCAGCGTGGCAACCACTGGGAAGCTGCGCCCGGCGAGAACCTAACGCTGTCAGTGATTTGGCGCCCCACCTTTCTGCCAGCTCCCGACCAATTTTCACTTAGCCAGGCGGTAGCACTAGCCGTGCACGACTGGGCAGGAACCTTGCTCGGCCCCGACCCCGTGCTTCGGGTGAAGTGGCCAAACGATATTTTTTTTGGTGACAAAAAGCTAGGTGGTATCCTGATTGAAAACACGCTTAGCGGCACAATGATTCAGCATAGTATAGTAGGAATTGGAATGAATATCAACCAGCGTGAATTTCAGGTACCTACGGCCACCTCCTTTGCCGCGCTTACGGGCCGTGCCTACGCGCTAGCGACATTAGCCAGCCGCTTGCTCGAACACTTGGAGCGACGCTATTTGCAGCTACGCGCTGGCCGCTTGGCCGCTATTCGTTCTGACTACTGCCAAGTGCTTTACCGCTACCAGCAGCCCCACTTGTACGAAATCGACGGCCGTCAAATCACAGGCGAAATTGTGGGTGTCGACGAGGCAGGGCGTCTCATCTTAGCAGCTAGCGGGCAAGTCCGTTTTTTTGACTTAAAACAAATTCGCTATATCTAGGAATAACGGCTTTTGGTCGACACAAACAAGTGAAACGTATATGTTTTTATGTGCATGAAAAGCAATAGGCAACCTTTAGCTGTTGCTTAACGAGTAAGTAGTAAGACCTGAGCATTGGCTTGATGTAAGTGGAACGCAACCTTTTCGCTTTCAGTGTCATCTATTGTACCACTACCTGCCGTAGTGTAGTTAGGCATGGTGCTTGTTTTAAGCAACACCAATAGCGATTCTACTGCCGTGGCAGTGGTTTTGCGCTAAATACATAAAAATAACTATATTCGAAAATCTGCCACTCCAACAGATTTTCAACAAAACATCTTCACATGAAAATTTCTACTCGTTTGGTTGGGTTGATGAGCCTCATGTTGGCCTCGTTTTCAACTTATGCCGCTACGGTTGTGGTGAGGGTAGGCGTTACGGTTGGAAGCGACCCGAATAATTTTTCGCCGCAAAACGTTATCATTCGTCCTGGCGATGAGGTGCGCTGGGAGTGGGTATCGGGTAGCCATCCGAGCGTGGCAGATGACGGCGTTTCGTTTGCTCCCTTCAACGCAGGCGAAAACGCCCCTGCCACCCGTGGGCCCTTCACCGCCCTGGGCACTATCACTTATCACTGCCAGCCCCATTCTTTTCAGGCTACCGCCGGGGGTCCTTGGCAAGGAATGGTTGGTAGCATAACGGTCAGCAATGCGCCGCAAGCCTCACTTAATACCAAAACAGCAGGAGTTGCGCTAGACGTATATCCTAATCCAAGCAAAGGCTTGGTAGTAGTGACGTTAAATCAGAAAGTAGGACCTGAGTACAAGTTGCGTTTAACCAATATACTAGGCCGGGAACTACGCTCGTTTGCCTTACGACCTGACGCTTCTAATACCGGGATGCCCCTCAATTTGTCGGACTTGCCAGCAGGTATGTACTTCTACAGTTTGGTACTAAACGACAAAGTGATATCTACGAAAAGATTCGTATTGCAGAATTAGTCTGCTTTCATTTGATTCGTCTCTGGAAAAGCGGCCCACTTCATTGGCCGCTTTTTTTGTGCGTATCATCTAACGACGGCTGTTCCAACTGTAGAAGAGGACACTGTACGGCGGGATTTATTGTCTACTTTTGGCGTTCTACAACTTTCCTCCCTTGATCAAAAGTCCGCGTCAGGCGACGACGGCCGGGGCCTGCCCCATCTACTAATTACCGTATGCGCTCATACAAAAGCCTGAATAATTTGGTTGGCTGGCTGGTGTTTGCCGTGGCCACCGTCGTTTACCTAATCACTCTGGAGCCTACCGCTTCGTTCTGGGACTGCGGCGAATTTATTGCTTGCTCCTATAAGCTGCTGGTTCCACACCCCCCCGGAGCCCCTTTGTTTCTGCTACTTGGCCGCTTGTTCTCGCTGTTTTCTTTTGGCGATGTAACCAAAGTTTCGGTGCTGGTTAACGCTTTATCGGCGCTGAGTAGCTCGTTCACGGTGCTATTCTTGTTCTGGACCATAACTATCCTAGCCAAGAAGTTGGTGCTGCACCACTCCGGAGCAGTGGGTCATTCGGTACCGGGGGCACCGGAGCCTACCTTTGGCCAAAGCCTGCTAATTCTCGGTTCGGGAGTGGTAGGCGCGTTGTCATTCGCCTTCTCTGATTCGTTTTGGTTTAATGCGGTTGAAGGTGAAGTGTACGCTATGTCGTCGTTGTTTACGGCGGCGGTTGTCTGGATAATGTTGAAGTGGGAAAACCGCGCCCACGAGTCGGATTCCGATAAGTGGCTGATCCTAATTGCCTACGTAATTGGCCTCTCCATTGGAGTACACTTGCTGAACTTGCTGGCTGTGCCGGCGCTGGCTTTCATCTACTACTACCGCCGCACACAAAACCCGACTACTTGGGGTGGCGTCCTCACGCTGGCACTGAGCCTCGTGCTGGTAGGCCTGGTGATGGTGGGCATCATTCCGGGTCTGCCTTCCCTGGCTGGTGGGTTCGAGGTGTTTTTCGTGAACAGCGTGGGGCTGCCTTTCAACTCGGGCATCCTTATTTTTCTGGTGCTATTTGTGGGCCTGCTGGTGCTTGGTTTCCGCTACTCCATTCAGAAGCGCAACCGCCTGCTCAACACGGCTATGCTCAGCTTGGTATTTATCTTGATTGGTTACTCCAGCTACCTCATCATTCCTATCCGGAGTAGCTATCACCCTACCATCAACGAAAACAATCCCGAGGATGTACTCAGCTTCGTGAGCTACCTCAAGCGTGAGCAGTACGGCGACCGGCCGTTGCTTTACGGCCCACAATTCAATGCGCGCCCCGTCCGCTACGAGGAAGGTGCTCCGCGTTATGTGCGCGAAGGCAACAAGTACGTAGTAGCCGAGAAGCGGCAGGTTGTGGTGTATGATGATGCCGATAAAATGCTGCTGCCCCGCATCTACAGCCCCCAGCCAGAACACTTCTACAACTATCAGAAATGGGTGGACATTCAGGAAGGCGTGAAGCCAACGATGGGCCAGAACCTCTCATTCCTGTTTCGCTACCAAATGGGCCATCAGTTCTGGCGCTACTTCCTTTGGAACTACGTGGGCCGGGAAAGCGACGTGCAGCAATCCGGTGGGCTATGGCCTTGGCAAGCCAGTAACGCCGGTGTGCCAGAACGCATGGCCGACAGTAAAGCCCGCAACAACTTTTTTGCTATTCCGCTTGTCTTGGGCTTGATCGGCTTGTTTTATCAGTCGCGCCGTGACTCCCGCAACGCTTTGATTGTAGGTCTGCTGTTCGTGTTTACTGGCTTGGCCATTGTAGTTTACCTCAACCAGCCACCCATTGAGCCGCGTGAGCGAGACTACACCTTTACTGGGGCCACTTATGCCTTTGCCATTTGGATCGGCTTAAGCGTATTGGGCTTGGCTGAACTGCTGCGTTCGGTGCTGAAAGCTGATTCTGGTCGTGCTGTGGCAGCTACTATGTTGGGCCTGCTGGCTCCGGTGCTGTTGCTGGCTCAGGGCTGGGACGACCACGACCGGTCGGGCCGCTACAACTCCGTGGATTCCGCCAAAAACCTGCTGAATTCGTTGCAGCCCAATGCCATCCTGTTTACCAACGGCGACAACGACACGTTCCCGCTCTGGTACGCGCAGGAAGTGGAAGGCGTGCGCACCGACGTGCGGGTAGCCGTGCTGAGCTACCTGAACACCGACTGGTACATTCAGCAAATGAAAAACCGCTCGTACAAGTCGCAGCCATTGCCTATTTCTATGCCGGCTGACCGCTACAAGCAGGGCACCAACGACTACCTGCCGTACGCCGAGAATCCGGCCGTAAAGCAAATCAACCTAAAGGAATTTGTGCAGTTAGTGACGCAGAACAGTGATTTGCTGAAGGTATCGTACGATGAAAGTGGCCCGGCCATGATGTCGTTCCCAAGCCCGAGCTTCTACCTCGACGTAGACACCACAGCGGTGGAAAAGCTAGGCATCGTACCCAAAGACCGCCGCAAGCAACTCGTGACGCGCATGGAATGGAACATGGGCAAAGGCGCCATTGAAAAGAAAAACTTGGTGATTCTGGACATGCTAGCAACCAACAACTGGCAGCGGCCGATTTACTTCTCTAGCACCGTGGCGGGCGGCGACTTCATGAACTTGCAGCCCTACTTCCAGCTGGAAGGCATGGCCTACCGGGTGCTGCCGATGAAGGACCCCAACTACCAGCCCCGCGGCGACGAGGGCTACGTAGCCAAAGACCTGATGTATGAGAGCTTGATGAAAAAGTTTGCCTATCGCAACCTGAATGATCCGGGCGTCTTCTACGACGAAAACCATCTGCGCTTCCCAGCCAACTACCGCGACAAATTCGCGCGCTTAGCCAACACGTACCTAGCCGAAGGCAACAAGGCGAAAGCCAAAGAGGTGCTCGATAAGTGCTTTGCCGTGATGCCGGACGCCAGCATTCCTTACGATTATTACGCTCCGCAATTTGTGCCGGCATTGGTAGCTGTAGGCGAGCGGCCCCGCGCCAACGACATTATGGACAAGATAATCAGCCGGGCTCAGGTGGCACTACCCTATTACCAGACCCACAACCCAGCACTGTTTGACATGGAGAACCAAACCTATTTGCTGAGTGTGCAGAGTGTATACCGCGTTGCCGAACAAATCGGCGACCAGGGCCGCGCCAGCAAGGCGCTGGAGTTACTAAATCAGTACTATCCGCGGCAATAACAGTAGCTAGCTATAACGTGATGTTCCCCTTCGCGAACGTTGAACAGAACCAGTATAGGTTGTTGTTCTTACGTTCGTGGAGGGGAACTTCGCGTTACAGCCTTTATGCCAACTTCCATGAAAGGTTATTTGCTGTTAGTGCTTTTGCTGTTGGAGTTTGTTCCCGTAGTTGCTCAAAAACGGGAATTTTCCGACCAGTACCGCATCGACCGGCGCGTGCAGCTTGACACACGCCGAGAGGGCGACAGTTTGCGGGTTTATCTACGCTTTCCAAACGGCAACGCAGTTCGTCAGGGCCAACTATTGCGCATAATGGCTTGGCCGTCGTATGACGCTCGTCGTCCGCTCTGGACCGATACAGTACGTCACCTTGCCCGGCGCATTCGCCTCGATGGGGCAGCCGCCCGGGTGGAGTTTTGCTTGCCGATAGCTAAACTCGCCAGCGGCACCGTGCTCAGCATGGCCTGTGCGCCGGCCACTGAAGCTGCCACCGGCGACGCAGCCTGGCTACCGCTAACTACGGCGCAACTTTCTAGACCTTATGTACTTACAGACACTGTAGGCACTCCGTTGCTGCGCCGTTCCGTGCGGGCCGGAGAAGTATTTTATGTGGACCGTTATGGTCAGGATTTGCCGGTGCTTATACGCCGTTACGCAGCGTCTTTTGTCGCTTCGCTGCCGCCTCACGCTGACCCAGCCCGCCAATCGTCTGCTCCACCCACCCTGTCCATCAGCGACTCTCTGGCATTTCCGGCTGGCTTGCCCGTAGTGTTGCCAGAAGTTGGGCTCTACACCGTACGCTTGGCCGGCGAGAAAGGCTTGATGGGCATTTTGGTGACCGATAAAAATTATCCGGAGCTCACAACGGCCGATGAGTTGATTCAACCCTTGGTTTACCTAACTACCTCGGCGGAGCGCAAGAAACTCTACGATGCGCCTAATCCCAAACGGGCCGTAGATCAGTTCTGGCTGAATGCCGCTGCCGGACAGCAAGCCATAGCGCGACAGGCCATCCGGACATACTACGGCCGGGCCAAAGCAGCCAATCAGCTATTTGTCGCGCACAAAGCGGGTTGGATGACCGACCGGGGCATGTTGTACATAGCCTTGGGGCCTCCTGATGCAGTATATCGCACAGCGCAGGAGGAACGCTGGGTGTATCATGGTACAGACAACGGGGCGGCTTCCTCTTACACGTTCCGGTGGAAACCCAGTACCTTTGCACCCGAACACTATGAATTGGTGCGCCGGCCTGAGTACGAACGACTTTGGTATGCCGCCGTGGAGCAATGGAGAAAAGCAACGACGACCGCCCTAGGCCGCTGAAGGAGCGCCGCAATTACTACGACTCGGAAAACCGCCCCGTGCCGCGGGCCTCGCGCCGGGACTCGGGCCGCCCCGCTTCCAGCGGCGAAACCCCAGCCGGCTACCGCCGCCCCGAAAGTCGTTCGGAAGGCAACGACAGCCGGCCAGAAGGGCTACGCCCACGCAACAATGAGGGCCGTTCCTTTGATACAGAGAAGCCTCGCTATTCAAACCGGCCTGCCGCTGCCGACCGCAGCATTGATATGCTATTTGGCTTGCGGCCCATCATGGAAGCTTTAAGCGCCGGCCGTACCCTGGAAAAAATCTTTCTATTGCGCGGCACCAAAAACAGCCTCACCCAGGAAATCAATGACCTGGCTCGGCAGCAAGGCATCCCAGTATCGTCGGTACCAGTGGAAAAGCTCGACAACCTGACTCGCAAAAACCATCAGGGTGCTGTTGCTTTCGTGTCGCCCATAGATTATATGCCGCTCGACAGTATTCTGGCTGGGCTGTATGAGGAAGGCAAAACGCCTTTCCTACTGATTCTGGACCGGGTAACAGACGTACGTAATTTCGGCGCTATTGCCCGCAACGCCGAGTGTATGGGCGTGCATGCCATCGTAGTACCCGCCCACGGCGCGGCCCAAATCAACGGCGACGCCGTGAAAACGTCGGCTGGTGCGCTCAACATAGTGCCCGTCTGCCGGGAAGCTAATCTAAAAAACACGCTGACCTTCCTACGCGAGTCGGGAGTCCAAATCGTGGCCTGCACTGAAAAAGCCGATGCGAGCCTTGAAACCGGCACGGTAGACCTCACCGGACCCGTAGCCGTCCTTATGGGCTCCGAGGAAGACGGCATTTCCCCCGAATACCTTCGCCTCGCCGACCACCGTCTCCGCATTCCAATGACCGGCCAGATTGGTTCTCTCAACGTCTCCGTTGCCAGCGGCATCATGCTGTTTGAGGTGCTGCGGCAGCGGTTGATAAAGAGCTAGTCCCTGCGAGGACGCAAACCGGTGCAATTCGTGTCTTCAAAAACCTACTGTTTTAAAACAACAAGCCCTTGCTGTGTGAACAGCAAGGGCTTGTTGTTTTAAAGCACGGAACAACAAAAAAGACTAGCTCTTCTCTCGTCAATAACGGTTAGTTGTATCCTACTCCCTTTTTGGCTTTCACGTCGGCTACGAACTCCTTCACGCGCTGCTCTTCAGTGCGCTTGCAAATAAGCAGCACATTGTCGTACTCAGCAATGATGTAGCCATCAAGGCCTTGCACGACCACCAGGCGCTCAGACGGTGTCTTGATAACACACTCGGTGGTATCATAAAGAATGGCGTCGCCGTCGATGACGTTGTTGTTTTCGTCGCGGCGGCCCATGCGGTGCAATGAATCCCAGGTACCCAGGTCGCTCCAGCCGAAATCGGCGGGCAGCACAAATACATTGTCGGCTTTTTCCATGATGCCGTAGTCGATGCTGATGTTGCGGCAGCGCGAGTAGGCCTCGGTGATGAAATTTTCTTCCTGCGCGGTGCCTAACTGGTCGTATCCATCGTCGAATACTTCGGCAATATCATTCAGGTACTGGTGGAAGGCCTGCACGATAACGTCAGCACGCCATACAAACAGGCCTGAATTCCAGAGAAAATCGCCGCTTTGCAAAAACATCTGCGCCAATTCCAGATTTGGCTTCTCCGTGAAGGTTTTCACCTTCTTCAATCCGTTGGGCAGGCTGCTGGCTTCCTCGTCGATGTACTGAATGTAGCCGTAGCCTGTATCGGGGCGGGAAGGCTGGATGCCGAGCGTAATCAGCACCTCGTGCGTGCGCGCTACATCAACGGCTTGGCTAATAACGTGCCGGAACTCGTCTTCGCGCAGTACGGCATGGTCAGCCGGCGACACTACGATAACGGCTTGCGGGTCGCGCTTGGCAATACAATAGCTGGCGTAGGCAATGCAGGGAGCGGTATTGCGCCCAATAGGTTCTCCTAGAATTTGATCGGCGGGCAGGTCGGGCAGATGCTGCTGTACCAGCTCTTTATAATCTCTATTGGTAACTACGAATACATTTTCGGGTGGGCAAATACCCGCAAACCGGTCAACGGTCAGCTGAAGCATCGAGCGGCCTACTCCTAATACATCATGAAATTGTTTGGGATGGTTGGTACGGCTAAAGGGCCAGAAGCGGCTACCAATGCCGCCCGCCATTACGACGAGATAAGTGTGTTGCATCATAAAACAAGAATTGTTGCTGCTAAGGTGTTAGTGTTAGAGGTGTGCAAATATCTAACTTTAAAAGGAACCGTAAAGAGGTGGCTTTACTTGCCATCCTTTCAAAGGACGCTACCACCTCCCTAACTGGTTTAAACTAGGCCCTCACGCAGTAAATCATGCAGGTGAATGAATCCGCAGAACTGGTTCTGCTCGGTCACAATAAGCTGCGTGATGTTGCGCTCCTGCATCCGGGCCAGAGCTTCCACCGCGAAATCTTCTACATCAACCGCCACCGGGTTGAGCGTGAGAATGTCACTAGCGCGCACATCTTCTAGGCGACCAGCAAACGTGCTGAGCATTCGGCGCAGGTCGCCATCGGTAATAATACCTCGAAGCTGCCCGGTTGCGTCCAGCACGGCAGTAGCGCCAAGCCGCTTGCCGGATATTTCAAGGATGATTTCCTTTAGCGGCGCGTTTTCCTGCACCTGAGGCCGCTGATTTTGGCGGCTTAAATCACCTACCTTCAAATAAAGTTGCTTGCCGAGGGTGCCGCCAGGATGTAGACGGGCAAAGTCCTGACGAGTGAAGTCCCGGCTTTCCAGCAAACACACTGCTAGCGCATCGCCGAGGGCGAGGGCCGCGGTGGTGCTAGTGGTGGGAGCTAAGTTGTGCGGACAGGCTTCGCGCGTGACCGGGGCATGTAAGATAAAGTCGGCTTGTACAGCCAAATAAGAGTCGGCATTGCTGACCAAAGCGGCCATAGGCACCCCTTTACGCTTGAGTAGCGGCACCAATACTTTTATTTCGGGCGTATCACCGCTTTTGCTGATGGCCACTACAAAATCTTCGGGCTGGATCATGCCCAGGTCGCCGTGAATGGCGTCGGCGGCGTGCATAAATAAGGCTGGAGTGCCTGTGGAATTAAGGGTAGCCACGATCTTGCTGGCAATATGCGCACTCTTGCCGATGCCCGTAACGACCACTCTACCCCGTAAAGAGAGTATTGCTTCTACGCATAATGCAAAGTCTGGAGTCAACTGAATAGCCTCCGCAACGCCCATGATTGCTTCCGCTTCGCTGAGCAGCACTTTTTTTGCAATGGAATGAAGTTCGTTTTGCGGTTTCAATCTAAATTTGATTAGGTATTGAGTACGGAGGGCGAAATAGAGCGTGGTTTTATCTTACTCCTTTAGTATCTCCTACCGAATACTTCAAAATTCCCTAGATTGAGATAAGAAACCTGCACTTTGCGGTTGCTACTTACCTGAATCTTCCAACCGAGCAAGTGAGGATGTCAATGCCAGCCGTGAACAATGTAATCAGCCAAGGAGCTGATTTGAAAGGCAAGTTAAAGGAAGTTTTTGGGTACGGGCAGTTCCGCGGCACGCAGGAAGCCATTATTCAGAACGTAATTGAGGGGCATAATACATTCGTTATTATGCCTACTGGAGCCGGTAAAAGCCTTTGCTACCAGCTCCCGGCGCTGGTGCTGCCCGGCACGGCCATTGTCATCTCCCCGCTTATCGCCCTGATGAAAAATCAGGTGGACCAGCTTAACGCCTTTGGCGTGAATGCCCAGTTTCTAAACTCGACCCTGACCAAGGCCGAGATGAACCGAGTAAAGAAAGACGTTATCAGCGGCGAAGTGAAATTGCTTTACGTGGCGCCCGAGAGCCTGACCAAAGATGAAACCATTGACTTTCTGCAGAAAGCCACCGTTTCGTTTGTAGCCATCGACGAGGCGCACTGTATTTCGGAGTGGGGCCACGACTTCCGGCCGGAGTACCGCCGGATTCGTGGCATTATCGACAACATTGGGCAGGTACCCGTTATTGCCCTCACGGCCACCGCCACGCCCAAAGTGCAGCTCGACATCCAGAAAAACTTGCAAATGGATGATGCCAGCGTTTTCAAGACGTCGTTCAACCGCACCAACCTTTATTACGAAGTTCGGCCTAAGCACAACACCAAAAAGCAGCTGATTCAGTACGTGAAGCAGCGCAAGGGGCTGGCTGGTATTATTTATTGCCTCAGCCGCAAAAAAGTAGAGGAAATTGCCGAGCTGCTGAAAGTAAACGACGTGCGGGCCCTTCCCTACCACGCCGGCCTCGATCCGCACGTGCGCATGGCCAACCAAGACGCCTTCCTCAACGAGGATTGCGACGTGATTGTGGCCACTATCGCCTTCGGAATGGGTATCGACAAACCCGACGTGCGCTTCGTGATTCACTACGACACGCCGAAGAGCATTGAGGGCTACTACCAGGAAACCGGCCGCGGCGGCCGCGACGGCCTCGACGGCGACTGCCTGATGTTCTACAGCTACGACGACATCGTGAAGCTGGAGAAGTTCAACAAAGACAAGCCCGTAACGGAGCGCGACAACAGCAAGCTGCTACTCCAGGAAATGGCTAACTATGCCGACTCGGCGGTGTGCCGACGCAAGCAGTTGCTCCACTATTTCGGCGAGCATTTCGAGAAAGACTGCGGCTTCTGCGACAACTGCAAGCACCCCAAAGAGCGTTTCGAAGCCCAGCACGAGGTGGAATTAGCTTTGAAAGCGGTAGTGCAAACCGAGCAACGCTTCGGCCTCGACCACATTGGCACCGTGCTCATGGGCATGAACAATGCCCACGTAGAAAGCTATGGCCACAACGGCTTGCCAGTATATGGAAAAGGCAAAGACCACGATGCGCAGTATTGGCATTCGTTGTTGCGCCAGTGTCTGATTTTTGGTTTCTTAGAGAAGGATATTGAAAATTTTGGCGTTGTAAAAATCTCCGATATGGGTATGGACTTCATCGAAAATCCTCATTCAATAAAACTCACCAAAGACCACGACTACGACGAGGAGGTGAAGGAAGAACAGGAGCAGGAAGAGGTGCAGCAAGCCGCTGGCCACGACGAAACCCTGTTCGAGATGCTGAAGGCGCTGCGGAAGAAAATGGCGAAGGAGAAAGAACTGCCGCCTTACGTTCTTTTCCAGGACCCGTCGCTGAAGGAGATGGCCACTACTTTCCCTACCAAGCTGGATGAGCTAGCGCACGTTGGGGGCGTAGGCCAAGGTAAAGCGCAGAAATTCGGCCCTCCCTTCCTGGCCCTCATCAAGAAGTACGTCGAAGAAAACGATATTCTGACAGCCTCCGACGTGGTGGTGAAGTCGGCCGTTAACAAGTCGAAGATCAAGATTTATATTATCCAGCAGATCGACAAAAAGATGGACCTAGAGGAAATTGCTTCCTCTAAAGGCATTGATATGCGCGAACTGATGGAGGAAATCGAGCATATCTGCTACTCCGGCACCAAGCTCAACCTTGATTATTACATCAACGGCATTCTGGACGAAGAGCGCCAAGAGGAAATCTACGACTACTTCATGACGGCCAGCACCGACAATATTGCGGTGGCTTTGAAAGAGCTCGGCAGCGACGACTATACCGAGGAAGATTTACGCCTGATGCGCATCAAGTTCCTGAGCGAAGTAGCCAACTAAACGCTGTTTTGCTGCTAATGAAAGCTGAACGCCGCTTCCTTGAGAAGCGGCGTTTTTGTTGGCTGCCAGCGTACCTCGCTTCTACAGATGGCGGAGAAACTTACTTAACTATATACTACTTTATATAAAAGTAGTCCAGTAAAGAGATTATCTTAAAGCATACTTTTTCAACCCCACTTTCGATGCACCTTTATACTCTTTTCGTGCCAGTGCGAACGATACTAACGCTGCTGATCAGCTCATTGACGGTGCTAAGCGTAGCGGCTGCGCTCAACCCATTGGTGCCGGCTTTCAATCAGCCCATTGCTTTCGCTAAAGCCACCAAGGCCGATGTGCAGCAGGCAACAGCAACGGTTATTACCGGTACGAGAGCTTCACTGAATGCCATTTATAATGTGCCAGCCGGCAAGCGCACGTTTGCCAATACGATGGTGGCGCTTGACAATCTCACGGATGATATTGATCGGGTGGCCGGGCCAATCAATATTCTGTTCAACGCCAGCCCCGATTCGGCCATCCGGAACCAAGCGCAGAAAAGCATAACGCAAATCAGCAAGTATGGCAATGAGCTGGCCCTGGACGAGAAACTGTACCAAGCGGTAAAAGGCTATTCCAAAACCAAGGAAGCGCAAGCCCTGACGGGTGCTCGCAAGAAATTTCTGACCGAGACTATCGAGGATTACGAGCGCAACGGCTTTGCGCTGACGCCCGAGCAACGCAAGGAGCTGCAAAAGCTGAACGACAAAATCGGGGACCTGAGCATTGCCTTTGGGGCAAACATCGCCAAAGACCAAAGCTTCTTGCTGGTAAGTGAGACCGACATGAAAGGCTTACCCGACGACTTCAAAAAGGGCCGCCCCAAGGCTGGCGACGCCTACCGCATTACCGTGGACGGCCCCACGTATAGCACCTTTATGAAGTATGCCGAATCGGAGGCGATGCGCAAGCAGCTCTACGTGCTTTATAACAACCGCGCCGCCGACACCAACCTAGAGGTGCTGAAGCAACTGCTTATTGAGCGGCAAAAAAAAGCGCAGCTGCTTGGCTACAAGACCTATGCCGCCTACCAAACCAGTAGCCGCATGGCCAAAAACCCCGAGGCTGTGTGGGCCTTCGAAACCAAATTGGTGGACCGGGTGAAACAGAAAAGCTTGCAGGACCTAGACGAATTGCTGACCGTGAAGCGCGCTTACCTCAAAGACCCTAGCGTGAAGACGATTTCACCGTGGGAAAGCTCCTTCTACAACAACCTTCTAATGAAGGACAAATACCAACTTGATGCCGAGAAGGTGAAGGAATACTTCGAAGTGAGCCACGTAGTAGATGGCTTGTTTCAAACTACGCAGCAATTGTTTGGGCTTAAATTCAACGAAGTAAAAGAGCCGTCGGTGTGGCACAAGGATGCGCGCATGTTCGAAGTACAGCGCGACGGCAAGCTTATTGGCCGCTTCTACATCGACCTATTTCCGCGCGAAAACAAGTACTACCACGCCGCCTGTTTCGGAGTGGAATCGGGTAAGGCAACGGCCAAGGGCTACCAACTACCCACGGCGGTGCTGCTTTGCAATTTCAACGCGCCCACGCCCGGCAAGCCGGCCCTAATGAGTCACTCACAAGTCGTCACGTTCTTTCACGAATTCGGCCATGTGATGCACAACATGGTTACCACCGCGGAGCTATCAGGCCAGTCGGGTGCTAGCGTGAAGCGCGACTTTGTGGAAGCGCCTTCTCAGATTCTGGAGAACTGGGCCTGGAACTATGATGCCCTCAAGACTTTTGCTAAGCACTACCAGACCAGCGAAGTATTACCGAAACCATTATACGACAAGATGCAGGCTGCCCGCAACGTGGGCTCCGGCATCGGCGCGTCGCAGCAGATTATGCTTGGCACCCTCGACATGACTTTGCACGATAAGTTTGATCCGAACGGCACCGAAACGACCACTGAAGTAGTGAAAAAGCTTCAGAACCAGATCATGCCTTTCGCTTACCTCGACGGCACTAACTTTCAGGCGGCATTCGGCCACCTCACTGGCTACGCCGCGGGCTACTACGGCTATATGTGGTCGAAAGTATACGCTGAGGACATGTTCTCGGTGTTCGAGAAGAACGGTGTGATGGACCAGAAAACCGGCCTGCGCTACCGCGACATGATTCTGGCCAAAGGCGGCACCGACGAGGAAATCAACTTAGTAAAAAATTTCCTGGGGCGTGAGCCAAACCAGGAAGCCTTCTTCAAATCGTTGGGGCTTTAGTTAAGATGCGGACATAAAGGAACAAGTTGATAAACGTCTCCAAAAGGAAACGGCTTGTAGCAGATGCCACAAGCCGTTTCCTTTTGAATTAATGCCATAAATGGCAGCCCACAACTTAGCAATACTCTTCGAAAGCGCCTTGCAGGTTGTTGACGATGCGCATCATGTCGTTGCCTTCGATGTGGTAGCGCTCAATCATGTGTACCAGCTCGCCGTCTTTGAACAGGGCAATGCTAGGACTGCTGGGTGGATAAGGCAGCAAATGCTCGCGCATTTTGGCTACGGCTTCGGTTTCCATCCCGGCAAACACTGTTACGAGTTTGGCAGGCTTCTTTTCGGAGCTGGCAATGGCCATTTTGAGGGCCGGACGGGCTTTGCCGGCAGCGCAGCCACACACCGAGTTGACGGCTACCAGTACGGTACCGCTTTGCTCGTTGAGGACGGCGTCCACTTCTTCGGGGGTCATAAGCTGCTCGAAACCGGCCTCCACGAGGTCCTGGCGAATAGGGGCAACCATGTATTCTGGGTACGTAGCCATAGGTAAAAGCTAGGCGTTGGGGTGAAATGTGAAAAAGCAACGAGCCATAGTGAGTCGTTGGTGCTGCAAAAATACGCAAACATCAGCGGCTTCCAGGAAGTTTGATTTATAGCCGTGGCCCTGATGCAGCGCTTGATTTTGAAAAGATTTTCGGTCTGAAAAATAGCTGCTGCTTACTTGGCAAAGCCCTGATTTCTAGCACTAGCATGCCGGTTGTCTTATCGTGCTATGATCTTGATGATGCAAAGCCTCGTAACCTCAGCAACACGTATTACTTATAGAGTAAGCACCCTGCTTTGTTTCTACCGATGACGTACGCTGAATTTAACGCCTCACTTACCCAACACGCACCGCCAACTGGCTTGTCGCCGCTGCTACAGGCCTTGTGGTATGCAGGCCGCGACGAATGGTCTAACGCCCACGACATTGCACAGGAGCATGAAGGAGACCCACTCCACGATTGGCTGCATGCCTTGTTGCACCGCCAAGAAGGCGACGCCAGCAATGCGGCTTATTGGTACCACCGGGCCGGCCGGCCAGTGTTTCACGGTACAATCCGGCACGAATGGGAAACGCTGGCTCGTACGCAGCTAGCAGCTTAGTCAGAACTAGTAGGCTGCTACTTCATCTAATTATAATTATACCAATCAATAAAAAAATAAGCTGCGCAATCATGGTTGCGCAATTAAAATTATATTTATCCAGTCAAAGCAAAATTGCCTGGATGTGATGTTGAAATTATTACTGTTAACGGCCACCTTTATTCTAACTAGTCTGGCGACCCGGGCTCAAGTGGATTCGGTTCGCGCCTCTACCCTTCCGCCCGCCCAACAAGCCGAGAAGCTGTACAACAGCGGCGTAGTGAAATTCAACCAGAAAAGCTACCGGGCTGCCTTGCAGGATTTTGACCGAGCCCTAGCATTGCGTCCCGACTTTGCCAAGGCTTTCTACAACCGCGCTACCACTCGTTACGAGCTAAAAGACTACCAGCCCGCCGTGCAGGATTACGACGAGGCGCTGAAGCTTGAGCCTACGAGCGGCACGGCCTACTTCGGGCGGGCGCAGGCCCACGAAGCGTTGAAGCAGGCCGCGGAAGCCGAGCAGGACTACACGAAAGCCGTGGAAGTTAACGCTGCCTATGCTCCGGCTTGGTATTATCGGGGGGCGCTGCGCTTCGAAAAAGCGGAATACGCCGCTGCTAAAGCGGATTTCGATCAAGCCATTAAGGCTGATCCAAACTACGCTTACGCCTGGCACGACCGAGGCAGCACCCAGCGCCAGCTCAACAATTACCCGGCAGCCATTCAAGACTATACCAAGGCGCTGGCGTTGCAACCCGAGTTGCTGCCCGCTCTATTGAACCGCGCTGGTACCAAGCGCAAAGCGGGCGACGTGAAAGGCGCCTTGCAGGACTACGCCGATTACCTCCAGAAAAAGCAAGACAACCCTACCGCCTACACCAACCGCGGTGCCACGCGCTACGAGTCGGGCGACTATAAAGGAGCCGCCGAAGATTTTGGCCGCGCCGTGGCCCTGGATGCTACCTACGCTTTTGCCTGGAACAACCGCGCCGCCGCTTATCTCAAGCTCGAAGACTACAAGAAATCGGAAGCCGACGCCAGCAAAGCTATTGCCCTCAACCCGCAATACGCCGAAGCCTATCTGAACCGCGGCCATGCCCGCGAAATGCTTCGCAACACCGAAGGAGCCTGCCAGGATTGGCGCAAAGCGGCCGAGTTGGGCTTGGAAGTGGGCACTAACTACGCCGCCAACTCCGGCTGCGGCGAGAGTAAATAGAGTAGTCCAGTAGCCGAGCAGACAAAGAACATGCTCTGCATCTCTGCACCTTCTGCGGGCACCGGCATCAACATGAACAGCTCCGCATAACCCTGCGAACAAAATGCACAAGTATCTATTAGCCTTCCTGCTGTTTTCCTCTGCTGCGCAAGCCCAAAGCGTAGAATTCAGTAAAGACAAATTCGGCGACAATAAAGATGGCTTGAAGACGGCGCTCAAGGAAATTAAGTCGGGAGACGAGTGGTACCACTCGGACCCGCCGCGCTACGAGCAGGCTCTCCCGCATTACCTCGAAGCCCAGAAGTTGAACGCTGAGAATGCGCAGCTTAACCTCAAAATCGGAGATTGTTATTTGCATTCCGGCTTCAAGCCGCGTGCGCTGAATTATTTGCGTAAGGCATATCAACTCAATTCGGGTGTCGACCCTCGTATTCATTACTTGCTGGGCCGAGGCTTGCACCTAAATGGTAAATGGAAGGAGGCCATAGCCGAGTACAAGCAGGCCACGCCCGCAACGGGCACCAAAAATACGGCAGCCTTCACGCAAGACATTCAGAAGAAAGTTCAGGAGTGCGAAAACGGCCGCAAACTAGCAGATAAGCCCGTGCGGGTATTTATCGACAACGCAGGTCCCGGCGTCAACTCCCCCTATCCGGATTATGGTCCGGTTATTTCTGCCGACGAATCGGTGATTCTGTTTACGTCGCGGCGGCAAGGCTCGACCGGGGGAGAGAAGGACCCGGAGTCGGGGGGCTATTTCGAGGACGTGTACCAGAGCAACCGCGAAGGCGACACCTGGAGTACCGCCCGCAACCTCGGCGAAACCGTGAATTCCACCGGCCACGATGCCACGGTAGGCCTCGCCCCCGATGCGCAACGGATGCTGGTGTACGTGGAAGACAACGGCGGCGACCTGAACGAAGCCAATTTACGCGGTGCCACTTGGGCTAAGCCGCAGCGCCTCGGCAACCGCATCAACAGCAAAGCCCATGAATCGTCGGCGGCCTATTCGCCGGACGGCAAGAGTTTACTGTTCGTATCCGACAAGCCGGGCGGCGTGGGTGGGCGCGACATATACAAGGTGGACATAGATGGCCGTGGTCCGGCCGTGAACCTGGGTCCTACCATCAACACGCCGTATGGCGAGGAAGGCGTGTTTCTGCACCCCGATGGCAAGACGATGTACTTTTCCTCGGAAGGCCACAGCTCCATGGGGGGCTACGACATTTTTAAATCCACCTTCCAGAACGGCAAGTGGAGCGCCCCCGAAAACCTGGGCTGGCCCATCAACACGCCCGACGACGACGTATTTTTCGTGATTTCCGCTTCGGGCCGGCACGGCTACTACTCGTCGTTTCGCGACGATGGCATGGGCTCGAAAGACATCTACCAAATTACGTTTCTAGGGCCCGAGAAGCCACCGATGCTTAGCCAGGAAGACCAGTTGCTAGCTTCGCGGGCTTTGCCAGTGAAAGAGACGTTGCTAGCCCCGCCGGTGCCAGTTGCTACGGCTCAGGTAACTATCCTGAAAGGCACCGTGACGGATGATGCTACCAAGCAGCCCTTGGAAGCCACTATCGACGTAATCGACAACTCACTGAACCAAACCATTGCCTCATTTCGGGCCAATGCCCAATCGGGGCGCTATTTGGTGTCGTTGCCATCGGGCGTGAACTACGGGATTGTAGTGAAGCAGGATGGCTACTTGTTCCATTCCGAGAACTTTGATTTGCCGGCGGGGGCAGCTTATTCAGAAGTGGTGAAAGACATTCCGCTCAAGAAGTTGGATGTAGGCGTGAAGGTCGTGCTCAACAACATTTTCTTTGACTTCGACAAAGCTACTCTGCGCAAAGAAAGTACGGGCGAACTGGTTCGTCTGCAAGCTTTGCTAGCGGAAACGCCTGCCCTACGTCTAGAGATATCCGGCCACACCGATAACGTGGGCAACGACAGCTACAACAAGGACCTGAGCCAGCGCCGCGCCAAAACAGTAGTGGATTATTTGGTTGGCAAAGGAATCAGCAAAGACCGCCTCACATTCGCCGGCTACGGCGACACGCAGCCGGTAGCGCCCAACACCAGCAAAGCCAATCGCCAGCAAAACCGCCGCACCGAGTTTAAAGTAACCGGAAAGTAGTCGTCAGGCAGTAGCGGCAGTTCAACGAGGTTTCAACTCCGTTGCGGGAGCAAAATGTTTATTGTCATGGGCAGCCTCCTAACTTGCTACGACTGATGAGGCCAGTAGTGCCCTTCCGCCACATGATTGTTTTGCTGTTTCGCCGTCTGTTTTTGCTGCTCCTGCTGTCTTTCAGTGTGCCGGCAGCCGCGCAGGTGCCACGCTACTTTCTCCGGCAGTTTGGCGCTGCTGATGGATTGCCTCAACCCTTTATCTATGCTCTGACGCAAGACCGCGCGGGCTACCTCTGGATTGGCACGGCGGAGGGCCTGGTTCGGTATGATGGGACGGAGTTTGTTGCCTTCGATACCAAAGACGGATTAGCCGAAGATTTCGTGACTACGCTTTACGTGCAGCCACGCACCGGTCAATTATGGGTAGGGCACTACCAAGGCGGTGTGTCGCGCTGGGACGGTCAACGGTTTAGGCGCGTAACAAATGCGGCGTCACGTCCACCTGGCTTCCATCCGGTATCAGGCATTCCACTCGCGGATACTACCTACGATAATGCCGATTTGTCGGCTGCATCGGTGCCTGCGGCGCGGCGGTTTGCCACGTTGCACCACGTGTTGCCCGCCGGCACTATTCCACAGTGCGTACTGGCCGACCGAGAGCATACTGTATGGATTGGCACGGCCGGTCAGGGCTTGTGGCGCTGGGCGGACCGACACTTAACATTTTATCCTTTGTCGGAAAGCGCAGGATCGGCAGTTGGCGCTTTGCAGAGCGGCGCTAGAGCAACCGGGATTCTAACAACCGGGCAACAATTCACGCTCAGCCCAGTTCCAGGCCGGTCTTCCCCTTTTGTTGTCGACCCTAAAAAGCGGCTGCCCTACCCACCCAGTGTCTTGCTCCAAACACTGGGCGCCCGTTCATCGCACCCAATTTCTGACGGCCGCTATCCGTCGCCAGCCCGAACCTTTATTTGGGCTGGTACTACCGGCCATGGACTCTGGCAAACCCAGATAGCGGCACCTACGTCTCCGGCAGTGACCATGCACCAGGTAAAGCGCCTGCCAGCTACACTTTCCGTTACAGCGCTAACCCAACACCCCAACGGTGACCTGTGGGTGGGAACGGCACTGGATGGCGTCTATCGTTTGCCCGCGGACTCCTCTCAGTTGGCCGAGCATTTTACCACAGCCAATGGGTTGCTGCACAATACTATTTACGCGCTTACTACCGATTCATTAGGTCAGGTATGGATTGGCACCCACGATACCGGGTTGGCCGTGTGGCAAGGTAAAAGCTTTCGCTATTATCGTTTCCAAACGGGTGCCCTTGATGTATCCTCCCTACTCACCGACGATGTGGGCCGTGTATGGATTGGCACCGAAGGCAGCGGCGTTTTCTGTTACGAGAAAAATAAGCTGCGAACCTATAGTGCGGCCGATGGACTTCTTTCGCCTTACTGCTACGCTTTGCTTCCAACGCATTGGCGCGGCAGCTACCGTGGTGACAACCGCCAGGAGGCGCATCGCGAGCAGGTATTGGTGGTGCACCGCAACAGCTTATCCTTCCACGACAACAACCAGCGTTTTGCCCCGGCAGCCTTGCCCGGCAATCCGCTGGTGCGGGATTTATTGCCCGAAGCTGCCGGGGCTTGGAACGACCAGTGTGTGTGGTTGCGTACTCGCACTGGCCTGCTTTGCCTGCGTACCAACGCGCCGCACCTGATGCCCGGCACCAGCAAACCGACTCCAGTGCTGCTTGCCAGCGAAGTAGACGGCGCCGCTCAGCCGCCGTACCAACTCAAAGAGTTGTCGGCCACGCAGCATCAAGTCAATTTCACGTTCCGGGCCGTGAGTTTGCTACCTGACCAGGCCGGCCTACAATATCAGTACCGCTTGCTAGGCTACCAGGATCAATGGAGCCGGCCTACCGTAGTAGGCGAAGCACAATTCCCACGGCTTGGGGCAGGCAGCTACGCCTTTCAAGTGCGCGCCCGATCAGGCGAACAAGGAGTGTGGTCGAAGACCGTGGCAAGTTCATTTGATGTTGCCACCCCGTACTGGCAGACGTGGTGGTTTGCGGCGCTCAGCCTGCTACTGGCCGGAGCTGGGGTTTTCGCCTTTGTCCGGGCCCGAGAGGCAACTCTTCGCCGACAAAAGCTTCAACTGGAAACCACAGTTCGCGAACGGACGCAGGAACTACGCCACCAAAAAGCGCACATCGAGGACATGAACGCCGAACTGGTAATAGCCCGCGACGTAGCCGAAGCTTCGCGCCGAGCCAAAGCCCAGTTTTTGGCCAACATGAGCCACGAAATCCGGACGCCGATGAATGCGGTTATCGGCCTGACGCACTTGCTACGCCAGACGCCCGTCAACTCCGAGCAGAACGAGTACTTGGAAGCCGTGCAGTCGTCGTCGCAAAACCTGCTGGTCATTATCAACGACATTCTCGATAGTTCCAAGATCGAGGCGGGCAAGCTCAGTCTGGAGCACACCGCCTTTCGCCTTCCCGAGCTGCTGCGGCGCGTAGCGAGTATGTTCCGGTTTGCCACCGAAGCCAAGCACCTGTATTTCAACTTGGAAATAGACTCCACTGTACCCGCCGCTGTGTTTGGCGACCCGGTACGGCTGAACCAAGTGCTCGTCAACTTGGTCGGCAACGCGGTGAAGTTCACTACAACTGGGGGCGTAACGGTGCACGTATATTCTGCCATCGATTCAGCAACCAACCAGCAACTGGTGCGCTTTGTGGTGCGAGATACCGGAATTGGCATTGCTACTAATAAGCTAGACGCCATTTTCGAAGACTTCTCGCAGGCCAACACCAGCACTACCCGGCAGTTTGGCGGCACGGGCCTAGGCTTGAGCATTGCCCGTAATCTGGTGGAGTTGCACGGCGGCAAATTGTGGGTGGAAAGTGAAGAAGGCCACGGCTCCGCGTTTTCATTTGAAATTCCTTACCTAACCGCCAACCCCGCCGAAGTGGCCCCGGAGGCAACCCTGGCCGTCGGCCGCTTCGAGCCAGCGTTGCGGGTACTCGTGGCCGAAGACAATGACCTCAACCAGTTAGTTGCCCGCAAAACGTTGGAAGCTTGGAATGTGCAAGTTACTGTTGCCGCTAACGGCCGACTAGCTGTGGAAGCCGCCGAGCAAACCACTTTCGACGCGGTACTGATGGATGTGCAAATGCCCGAAATGGATGGCTACGAAGCGGCTCGCCAGTTACGGGCGCGTTTCCCGGATGACGCTCAATTGCCAATTATCGGCCTCACGGCCTCCGCCCTACCCGAAGACCGCGCCTTGGCGCTCGAAGCTGGCATGAACGATACGCTGGCCAAACCCTTTGACCCAGCCCTCCTCTACGCTCGCCTTGCCTATTATACCGGTCGTATCACCCTGCCTTCGCAACACCCACCGGCACCAACCGAACCCATTGCTCCTCACCAAACCAACACCTGTACTCCCGACTGGACGCTGCTAGAAGAGCTGGCAGGCGGCAACGAAGCATTTATTCGTCAGATAGTCAATACCTTTCTCACGCAAGCTCCACAGCTGCAACAGCACTTGGAAATTGAATTTGCTGCCGCCGACCCAAATGCTTTGGCGCGCATTGCACACAAGCTGAAAGGTCAAGCAGCGTACTTTGGAGTCGACTATTTGTATTCTGCGCTGGAGACGCTGGAGTGCCAAGCTCGTCAGGAAACAGATATAAATGCTTTAGCACCTCTCATCCAGAAAGTTGACAGCGAACTACAGCTGCTTTACCCGCAATTGCAAGAGCGACTGACTAGCCAAACGTCTTTGTAAAAGATAGTAACCCTGCTTTTCTTCAAACGATAGTATACCTTTGAAAATATGCCTGCCTCTCCTTCTCCCCTGCGTTGTTTGGTTGTTGACGATGATCCGCTTTCTGTGCAAGTCGTTGAAAACTGCATTGCTAGCACTCCTTTCCTGACAGCCATTGGTAGTTGCGAAAGCGCAGTAGCCGCAGCCGAAGTTCTGCGTACCCAAAAGGTTGATTTACTATTTCTGGATGTGGAAATGCCGTTCATGTCTGGCATCGACCTGCTCAATACACTTCAGAATCCGCCACTCGTCGTACTCATCACCAGCAGCAAACAGTACGCCGTGGAAGCCTTTGAGCACGATGTAGTTGATTACCTCGTAAAGCCGGTCAGTTACGGCCGTTTCCTGAAAGCGGCCCAACGAGCTTTAGAGCTAGTTCAGGCGCATCCGGCCGAAGCTATACCTTCCGCCGACGCCGATTTCACTTTTATGAAAGTGGATACCAAACTAGTGAAAGTGCTTTTCGATGAGGTGCGTTATGTAGAAGCTCTCGGCGACTATGTGCATATCGTCACAGACCAGAGCAAGCTCATTGTGTACAGTACCATGAAAGCTGTCGAAGAGAAGTTCCCCGATACGCTGTTCGTACGTGTACACCGTTCTTTTATTGTCAATCTCAAACGGGTGCAGGCCATAGAAGACAATACCATTCTCATTGACAACAAGCATATTCCTATTGGCCAGACCTACATGCGCGAAGTATTTCAGCGCCTCAATAAATTTTAATTGGTGAGCTACTATTTCTGCCTTTTCAGGTGTGTGGCGTGAAATTTTACTTTCGTTTTTTACGAATACCTATCGGAGTGGGCGTTCTGCTACTTGGCTTCCAGCAGTCAGGGCAGGCGCAGGCGGCCGGTGATACGGTTAGCGCAACGTGTCCACTGCCGCGCGTTGTGGAACTTTGTGTGGAGCTAGATGCTCGTGCTTCGGTCGATGCGGCAGCGGGGGCGCTTACTTTTCGCTGGCAGATGGGCGACGGCACCACCCTTACCGGCCCAGTAATATCACACTGCTATACTGCCCGAAACCGCTACACCGTCCAACTCGATGTAGTAGACGAGAAAACGGGCGAGGTTCGGGAAGCCGAAAAAATCATTCCCGTCGATTTCACACAGGAAGTCGTCCTCAACTTCACAGCCGGCTCCGATACGGTTCGCGTAGGGCAACCTATCACTTTCGACGCGGTGGATTCGCAACTACCCTTATGCGAGAATGTAGTGGTGCTTTGGGATTTTCGCGACGGCGTAGTAAGCAATGGCCGGCGCGTACAGCACTCGTTCCGCCGTCCTGGCCAGTATGCCGTTCGGATGGCTCTGCGCGGCAACGGCCCCAATGAATGCCCAAGCAGCCATTGTGTAGGCCGCATTGTCACCGTATTACCAGCCAAAACCCCATAAGTCAACAATTTTTCGCTTCTAATAAGGGCCAGTTTATGGAAGAATGGTTGAAATTTCAAGTTCGAATCGTGCCCAGCTTGTCGAAGTATCTCGCGTGCTGAATCACTTTCTTATATCTACGCAACGAAACAAAAAAGCTTCGCAAGCTGGGCACGGCGATTAAAAAGCACTTACCACCCCAAAAAACTGTGGTCAACAATCAGTCTCAGGAAAGATTGAACCGAGATAGATATACATAAGCAAGGCAGTGCTTGTATTAGGTACAGCTACAGCGGTAGCACTAGTTAGCAACGATCAAACTATTTGCCGGTTTTCTTCTTGAACTTGAGCTGCTGTGGTCTTTAGAATTTCCAACGTCAAGGCCCACAAATCCTCATAAGGTACAATTTCAATTTCTGAGAAAGCCTCGCCGGGAGGGGGAGCAGCTTGCATTCTATTTAAGAGCGGTTCGGCCAAGCGCTGGCTCTCGGCCGGATCGAAATCGGACTTCACTGTGATGGCTAACAACCGAAAAAACAGTTGGCTCCGAAGTGCTCCAGCCTCCCGCAAATGCCGCTGCTGGTATTTACGTAAGCTTTCCAAGCGCAGCAATACGCCGTCTAAATCACGCTGACGTAAGTAATATAGAAACTGCAAGATCAGTACCGCCACATTGTAGCCTTGCTTATCACGGCTGTGCGTTGGCACCGTCTGGATGAACGTGTTGAAGCTGCGAATACGTAAAGGAGAAGCCTCAGGCCGAATGAATTGCAGGTACACTTCATATAGATTCCAGCGTTCCTGAGCAGCATGACGCTGCTTGGCAAAGTACAAGCTTTTCCGGGCCGTTTGATGCAATTCCTGCGCCTGTCCATACTGTCCGGCATGCAAAGCTAGCAACATGTATATTTCCAGGAAATACAGCCAGTTATTAGAAGAATAGTGAAAATCTTTAGCGTATTCTTCTGCTAGTTTAAGTCCTTTTCCAGCCCGCCGACTTCGCAAGTGCGCATACACACTCATGTAGTTATTGAAGCGTTTGTCAAAGCGTATGCGATTTATTTTACCTTCTTCCCAGCCCTTGACAGTTTCAGCAGTCAACCAAATTATTTTTTCGTAGTTACCGATCAACTCCTCTCGTGCGATTTGTGTGCGATAGAGGTAGAAGAAAGTAATAAACGTGCGCGCTTTTTTATGCAGTTCCTCCAATTGTTTTAAATGAAGCTCAATCTTTCCGAGCATAGCACGGCGGGCACGTACGGTATACGCCATCATGGCCTTCACCTCCCAAAAAATTGTCCCTGCTTCCTCTTCCAGTGCTAGGCGCTGCTGATTGGTTGCCAGCTTCTTATTGTTGCTACGAAACTTGGCTGGCTGCTGCATATCGGCATAAATGCTACGCAACAATTGCCCACACATCACAGCGTAATGTGTGAATTCCATACTTTCTGCTAAGCGCAGTGCCTTACGTCCAAGCCGCTCTGCGTTGTAATATTCGCCTTCTCTGTAGAGTGTGCTGACTTGGTAATACAAGTTCAGGCATTGCTGCTCGTACCGGCGCGATAGTTCGTGCCGTGGGTCCGACTCGTCAAGAAAGAAGAGGTGGTTTAGCATCTTTTGCTGCACCCGCGACTTCAGCTTCCGAAAAGCAGTTTTGCTAGTAGCGTCTGTTTTACCATACAACGCTTTCACAATCTGCTGTTGCGATTTGCCTTGCTCCTCAACCAAAAAGTTGAGCAAAGCCATTTCCTTATTGGAACTAGGCTTGGCTGTGAAATCTAATATTGGCAGCACTTTTTGCCGCCGATCTGTCACAATTCGCGCCAAATTATTCAACCCATCCATCATAAAACGTGCCCTGAGTATTGGAAAGGCATAAGTAGAGCATCGAAACTGCAGTTAAACAGTTGTCACAATTAACGTATTTTTTTCCTTTACAAATATCCTATTCTGATTTAACCTTTGCACCAGATAAAGTGTGTGCTTTTGGCAGATGTGATGTCACATTATGAAGTATTATAATCACCTAATCTATCAAAGTCGTAGGGCGAAGAGCAGTAGTTGGCGAAGGGGCAAGAGGACTAATTAGAATAGTCAAAAATTATATAACTAACATACAAATCACTTTTATACTCTACCTTTCCTTTACGGGAGAAAGGATCTGGTACACCTTTGTGTCACTCAACCACTTGACACAACTAATCTCCTGCTATCATGCTTAATATCATCGCCTTCGCTCTGTTGCAGATTGCTTCTCCTACTACCAAGGCTGTTACTTCAGCTAACTTAGTAAGTGCTCAAACAACCCGCTACACTACTATGGCCGAGCATGGCAGCGGTGGCTGGTCGGGCCTAACGGCTGTTTATCACGGCAGCGGTGGCTGGTCAGGGGTTGCATCGGCTGAGCATGGCAGCGGTGGCTGGT